>JAEMSA010000050.1 GCA_016463095.1 Candidatus Nanopelagicales bacterium | reverse complement strand
TATTTAATAATTCTTTCTCCCCCATGTTTTCTGGATTACTCAATTAACTCGCCTCGCTACTAAGTAGTTTGTAAACAGGATTATGTAAACATGGTTTGCCCGATAAGTAGGTAATCCGACCTTCAACTTCAATTCTAGTTCCTGGTTCCACTCCGGCAACATGTTTTCTGCCTTGCCAGATGACAATCAAACTTCCCGAACCGTCAAAAATTTCAACTTCATATGATGGATTTTGTGAAAGTGGCTTTACAGTTATTGATTTAACAACACCTGTTACTTGAATTGTTTCACCACGCTCCACTTCTTCAATAAGAGTTGATCCTCTTATTTCAGAGTCGAGCGATAATTCATAAGCCGCTAACTCTTCATCAGAAGCATAAAAACCTCTCAACCAAGTTTTAAATTTAGAAGCTTTTTTCATTCTCCAGTTGATCCGTATCCACCAGTGGCTCGTTCAGAGTCAGGCAGTTGATTAACAACTTTAAATTGTGCATTCTCAACTTTCTGAATCACAAGTTGTGCCACTCGATCCCCTTTTTTGACTTGAAAACTTTCCGCTAAATCATGATTTATTAAAACCACACCAATTTCGCCACGATAACCAGCATCAATTGTTCCCGGAGTATTGACAACACTAATGCCATTTTTAAGCCCTAAGCCAGAACGAGGATGAACTAAACCAACGTAACCAGAAGGTATTGCAATAGCTATACCTGTTTTAACTAGCGCTCTTTGACCAGGTGCTAGAACCAGTTCACTAATCGAATAAAGATCTGCTCCCGCATCACCTGGCTTTGCGTAAGTTGGAATTACTGCATCATCATCAAGTTTGGTAACCAATATTTCTAAAGCAAGAGGTGCTGACATATATCTGAGATTACTTCTCTGGCAGGGTTAACTCATGAACCAGTTGCTGTTTCGTGAGAAATTAACACCACCGCTTTGGGGTTGGGTTGCTTTAACTGGCTTTTCACTTATGTTGGCAATCTCGGTGAGCGCGGTATTCGGAAACTTTGTGGCCATCATCGTGTTTCTTATTCTGGATGTGCTATTTATATTCATTGCTATTAGATTTTCCCCAGTCATCAAAGTAGATGACCAGTACCTTTACGCCAACAAAGCCAAATTGCCCCTGAAAATAATCAGCCAAGCAACCAGTCTCAACGCCAGGCAAACCACAAAAATTCGTGGAGTTGATGCTGATCCTAAATGTTTTAGTGCCACTAGTCCTTTGATCAATACTGCTATCAGGATTGACTTTGAGGACGTAGCTGATCCTCATACTTACTGGTTGTTATCAACCAGGAAGCCCGAGCAACTCTCAAAAGTACTTAACCAAAACGTTTAATCTAGAATATTCCTATGGCAAAGAAAACAAAAAAGAAGAATAATTCAAGTGGAATTGTTGTTTCCCTAGTAGTTTTACTTGCCACGTTCTTGGCTAGAAAAATTCTCACCAAAAGCTACACCAAAGTTATGGGACAAACACCACCTAAATCAGGTGACACCGATCAACCAATTGGCCGAGTTTTAACTTGGACTGCCTTGAGCACAATTGCGTTAGCTGCCGTTGAGGGCCTAGTTCAAAAATATTTAGGAAAAAATAAGTTCTAAGCACACTCAATGCAAACAGCTTTGCCTTTTGTTTCTTTAGCAATTCTGGATCTATGCATAACCAAGAAGCATTTTATGCAAGTAAATTCATCTGCCTGTTTTGGTAGAACTCTGACTGTTAATGATTCATCAGATAAATCAGCACCAGGTAACTCAACTGAATCTGAAACATCGTTCTCATCAACTTCAACTTGAGGGTTGGTCGCTTCAGCTCGTTGCGCTTTTAAATCTTCGAGCGAATCTTCGGCTAACTCTTCATCCGTTTTTCGGGGGGCGTCGTAATCTGTTGCCACGTTCTTTTACTCACCTCTACTGTTTTTATTATCTTTTTCTCTACCGCGTGGATAATGCCCTATAACTACCCTGTCGCGCGACTCCAAAACATGGCGAGTCGTGCCACACTCATCACATTCAATAAGTGTGTCCGCAGGAGAACTACTGGCACTTAGGGAGGACAATCTAATACATGCCTATTTATGAACTAGACGGCCGTAGGCCAACAATCGATTCCAGCGCATTTATCCACCCAGAAGCTGTCTTAATTGGCGATGTTCGAGTTGGGAAACGAACCAGCATTTGGCCCACCGCTGTTTTAAGGGGTGACTCCAGTTACATTTCTATTGGTGATGAGACTTCAATTCAAGATGGCACAATAATTCACTGCCAAACAAACAATCCCACCATTATTGGATCTCGTTGCGTAATTGGACATAACACTCATCTTGAGGGATGTGTAGTGGAAGACAAATGTTTAATTGGTTCTGGATCAACAGTTTTAGAAGAAGCAATTATTAAATCTGGTGCACTGGTCGCAGCACAATCATTAGTTCCCCCCAAAAAAATTGTGCCGGCAAGATCACTAGCCATGGGTGTGCCTGTCAAAATTAGAGAAAACTCAGTTGAGGAAAATATTTTTGAAGATGGCGTTGAGCACTACCTACATTTATGCGATTTATATAAACGAACTTTGAAAAGAATTGACTAAAAATACTTCTTTGATAATTTAGAAACTAATTGATCTACTTCATCAAATAAATCAGCATTTGCTCCCAAAGACCAATCTCCACCTAATTTATTTCCAGCCAATCCACCTACTCTTCCGCCAGCTTCAGTGACAATAAGTGATCCTGCTGCAAAATCCCAAGGGTAAAGTCCAAACTCGTAATAAGCATCAAGTCTTCCAGCGGCAACGTAGCAAAAATCAAGTGCTGCTGCACCTGCTCGTCTTACATCTCGAGCGATTACAACCATTTCTGCCAACAGTGCACCTTGTTTTTTTCGCCTTTCAGCTTCATAACCAAATCCAGTTGCAAACAATGCTTTATCAATTGAGGCACCAGAATTTGTTTGTAATTTCTTTTTAACGCCATCATGCAAAACAAATGAGCCGCCACCCTTAATGGCATAAAAAGTTTCATGCAATAAAGGAGCAGCAACTACCCCAACTTGTATTTCTCCATCAACTTCAACACCTATTGAGATCGCCCAATATGGATGGTTATAAAAGTAATTAACGGTGCCATCGATTGGGTCAATAATCCATTTCACATTCGAAGGATTTTCTGGAGGAAGGGCTGTTCCTTCTTCTCCTAAAAATGAATCATTTGGTCTGACATCTTTTACTCTTTGCACAATATGTCGCTCGGCTGCTTTATCCATCTCGGTAACTAAATCAACAGGAGTTGATTTAGATTCATAAGCCATATTTTCAGGTCGTTGATTGACAAGAATTTCACTTGTGGATTTAGCTATAT
>JAEMSA010000024.1:2680-12536 GCA_016463095.1 Candidatus Nanopelagicales bacterium | reverse complement strand
TGGAAAAGATTAATAAATAACGAATTAAAAATGTTTGGTTTTGTGGCAGAAAACGAAGAAGGGGTCATCGGATTTACTCATTGTTTATTTAGACCTTCAACCTGGACCGAAACTGACTATTGCTATTTGGAAGATCTATTTGTTGACCCATTGATCAGAGGTAAAGGTGTAGGAAGAGCTTTGATGGATAAAGTCTTTGAATTAGCAAGAGAAAAGAAATCTAAAAGAGTTTATTGGACCACTCAAGAATTTAATAAAACTGCACGAGTTCTTTATGATTCAATTACGCCAGTGTCAGAATATGTTCAATACAGGTTGCCAATCATTATTGAATCCTAGATTTAAGGGTTCAAGGGTGATATTCTTTAAATGCTTTTGCTTTAATCAAGCCAAACAACTGGCTCAAGGAAAGAAGAAATGGGAAAAATGATTGCTACATATTCTTGTGCAAAGTGCGGGATGTCTGTTAATGCGAGTTGTGCCAAATGCAATAAGCCGCTTGTCAATGACACTCTTGTGCTAGACGATGGAAGCCAAGTTCAAATATCTCGCTGCCCACAATGTGAAGGAAAAATAAAATCACCTATGTGTTGCGGTTCAGATATGAGTTGTTCCGCATAGTTATTTAAGAATTAGTGGTTAAGGTTTACTGATTGCTACTCAACAGGTAAGTAACGAAATATTAAGGAATTCACTTTATAAATTCCTTAACAAAGTGCACCGCCAGGGAATCGAACCCCGGACCCGCTGATTAAGAGTCAGCTGCTCTAACCATCTGAGCTAGCGGTGCTTGGTTAGAAAATCATACCTACGAATAGATCTTCACGAACTCTGCTATTGCTCCTACAATCATTTGCACCGCAATTGCCGCCAAAAGTAATCCTGCCAATTTTGTGGCCACAGTGATTCCTCCCCGACCAACAATGCGCATAACGGGAATAGAAAACCTCAAGAACAAATACAAAATTATGTGCACAACGACAAGGCCAGCCAAAATAGTTAAAAAGTCAGCCACACTTTGTGATTGTCTAACAAAAATTATGGTGGCAGCAATCGCACCGGGTCCTGCTAAAAGAGGTGTTCCTAGGGGAACAAGTGCCACACTCACATCACCAGTTTTTGCAGGTTCAGCATCTTTGCCCGTTAATAGTTCTAATGCAACAAGTAACAGCAGCAATCCACCCGAGGCTTGGAGTGAGGGAAGAGAAATATCTAGGAAACCTAGTATTTGGTTTCCAAAAAGCGCGAAAATAATAATTACTAGAAACGAAATCAATACAGCTTGTAAAGCAAGTTGCTGTTGTTTCTTGATTTTTTCTTTACCAGCCAGGCTAATGAATATAGGTACAGTTCCCAGCGGATCCATAATTACAAAAAAGGTAACAATCACAGATGTAAACAGTGCAACTAAGGCTGTTGCTTCCATAATGATTAACCTTTTTCTGTTGTTAAAAAATTGGGGTGAGTAACGGGACTCGAACCCGCGACGTCCTGGACCACAACCAGGTGCTCTACCAGCTGAGCTATACCCACCAAGTTTTACTGCTTTATTGCAACTTTTATTCTATCTTGATTGCAATATTGAACTTTTACTCGTGTTCAACCACAAATCTGTTGGCTATTTCTTTAGCAATATCTGATCCAGGACCAGGTTGGGCAACCATGATTGCTTCTCGGTAATAACGAAGTTCAGCAATGCTTTCTCTGATATCGGCTAAAGCTCTATGATTACCAGTTTTTTCTGGGGATGAAAAATAAACTTTTGGATACCATCTTCTGGCTAATTCTTTTATTGAGGAAACATCGATTACTCGGTAATGCAAATGTTCATCTAATTCAGGTAAATCTCTGGCTAAAAACCCACGATCAACATAAACACTTGATCCTGCCAATGGTGCTTTTCTGGCATCTGGCACATGTTGTTTTACATATTGCATAACTTCTTTATTTGCTTCAGCCATAGAAACTCCATGAGGCACTTCACGAAGTAAACCTGAGGCGGTGTGCATTTCTTTAACCACATCAATCATGGTGTCTAATTTTTCATCTTCACATTTGATGACGATGTCAATTCCTGGATCCATCTCATTTAAATGAGAATCTGTGACCACAACTGCAATTTCAATAAGAGCATCTTTTGTTAATGACAAACCAGTCATTTCGCAATCGACCCAAACAATTAAGTCGTTATGGTTGGCCATTTGTCATTTTCACTTTCAGCTATTTTTGAAAATAAGTTATTTTCAAAAGTGCGCCCGGAGGGAATCGAACCCCCAACCTACTGGGTAGAAACCAGTTGCTCTATCCGTTGAGCTACGGGCGCAGGGTTTCTATTTTGCTCTATTGCCCACAACCACCAGTTATCCCCAGTTGGTTTGTGCGAATAAGTAAGACAACTTAAAGATATTGCACCCTATTAATACCTAAGAAAAGGAGAAATAAACATGAACGACATCATCACAACAGTCATTGGCAATGCTGTAACCGATGTTTCTTTACGAACAACCTCAACTGGAGCCAGTGTGGCCTCCTTTCGGATCGCCTCAAATTCCAGACGATTTGATAAGGCAACAAAAACTTGGATTGAACAAGACCCAAGTTATTTATCAATCACCGCCTGGTCTCAATTAGCAGAAAATGTAGCGTTGAGTGTTCACAAAGGTCAGGCTTTAGTGGTGACAGGAAAGTTAAAGGTTAAACAATGGCAAGACGCAGAAAAAAGTGGTACCAATGTAGAAATTGATGCCACAGCTATTGGCCATGATTTAAACCGAGGAACAAGTGAATTCACCAAAGTTAAAAGAGTGAGTGAATTTTATGAACAAGACCCTTGGCTCAATGAGACAGCAGATACTGAAATTAACGCGGCCTAATTGAATCGATAGTCTTGTGTGGTGGCTGAATTTATTTACACCCTTTCAAAAGCGCGCAAGGCTCATAATGACAAAGTCGTTTTAGACGACGTCACCTTGGCGTTCTTACCGGGCGCCAAGATTGGCGTAGTTGGACCAAACGGTGCAGGTAAATCATCACTTTTAAGAATTATGTCTGGCAAAGATGATGTCAGCAACGGTGAAGCAATGTTGGCACCAGGTGCCACCGTTGGAATTTTAGAACAAGAACCAAAACTTAGTGATGATAAAAACGTTTTAGAAAACGTGGAAGAAGCAGTTGCCTCCACTAAAGCAAAGCTTGCAAAATTTAATGAAATCTCAGAACAATTAGCAAGCCCTGAAGCAGATTATGACAAATTACTTGCCGAGATGGGAAAACTTCAAGAAGAATTAGATCATATTGGTGCTTGGGATTTAGATTCCCAACTAGAACAGGCAATGGATGCGTTAAGACTTCCACCTGCTGATGCTGATGTAAAAATTTTATCAGGTGGAGAAAGAAGGAGAGTTGCATTAGCAAAATTACTTTTGGAACAACCTGATTTATTGCTACTTGACGAACCAACAAACCATTTGGATGCTGAAAGTGTTTTGTGGTTAGAGCAACATTTAGAAAAATATCCGGGCACAGTAATCGCAATTACACACGATAGATATTTTCTAGACAATGTTGCCGAATGGATTTTAGAACTAGATCGTGGACGTGCCTATCCTTATCAAGGAAACTATTCAACTTATCTAGAAAAGAAACAAGAAAGATTAAAAATTGAAGGTGCCAAAGATGTCAAACTTCGGAAACGTTTGGAAGATGAATTAGAATGGGTTAGATCCAGTCCGAAAGCACGCCAAGCAAAATCAAAATCTCGTTTAGAACGCTATGACGAAATGGCATCTAATGCCGATAAAACTAGAAAAATGGATTTTGAAGAAATCCAAATTCCACCTGGTCCAAGACTTGGTAATCAAGTTGTGGAAATTAAAGAATTATCAAAAGGATTTGGCGACAAACTCTTAATAGATAAATTGTCATTTACATTGCCGCGAAATGGAATTGTGGGAATTATTGGACCAAACGGTGTTGGTAAAACCACACTGTTCAAAATGCTTTTAGGAAACGAAAAACCAGACTCAGGTGAAATAAAAGTTGGCGATACGGTAAAGGTTGCATACGTTGACCAAGGAAGAACTGGAATTGATCCTAAGAAAAATGTTTGGGAAGTGGTAAGTGATGGACTTGATTTTATTAAAGTAGGAAATGTAGAAATCCCTTCCCGTGCATATGTTTCAACATTTGGTTTCAAAGGTCACGATCAACAAAAGGCAGCAGGTGTTTTATCAGGGGGAGAAAGAAATAGATTAAATCTTGCGTTGACACTTAAGCAGGGTGGAAATCTTTTACTACTTGATGAACCAACAAATGATCTTGATGTTGAAACTTTAGGAAGCTTAGAAAACGCCTTACTTGAATTTCCGGGTTGTGTGGTGGTTATTTCCCACGATCGAATGTTTCTAGACAAAATTGCCACCCATATGTTGGCTTATGAAGGCGACTCGCAGTGGTTCTGGTTTGAGGGAAACTTTGATTCTTATGAAAAAAATAAAGTTGAACGCTTAGGCGCTGAGGCAGCTCGTCCCCATCGCGCAACCTATAGAAAATTGACACGAAACTAATCCTTTGACCACAAAAGTAGTGTTGGGCCCAGATGAAATCAGATCACTTAAAGTTTTAGTTGAAAAGTTAAGTTTCTGGGATTACCGATCCATTGTCAGATTACAGATTAAAAATAACAATATTGGAATTTTTGGTTCAACGCCTTTTAATTGTTTAGCATTCTTGGCCCTACCTTTGGGTGAAAATTATGTTGAAATTGATTTAGTCATGAACGCAGCAGAACTTGTGAAACAACTAAAGGAAGAAAACGTATCAGAAATTTCACTTATTGATTCCAATAAACCAGCACCAGAGCTGGCCTTACTTCCTCCTAGTGGTCCCTGGATGCCAGGAGAAAAAGGAATGGCCGGAGATTTATTGCCAATTGTAAAAGCAAGATTAGAAAAATTAAAAGCTCAAGTTGAACCTTTGGAAATGCTAGCTAGTGAAAGTACTAAAGATGCTGTAACAGAAGCTGCATGGAATGAAAATATTTGGGGCGGAATTCCTTTTGGTGCACTAAATGTCGCAGCAGCAGTTGGAATGTTGGCTTTTCCTGGAGCTCGAGTAAATGCCGCAACTTGTCAAGGTTGGAAAAGATTTGTAACCCCAAGTGGTCAAGTCTTTATTAGGCCTCAAAAAGCGGTAAGAACTTTACTTTCAGTAGTTAAATAATTCCATCAGTTCGAGTGTTTACCATTGAATCTGCGGCCATCTGTAAATAGTTCCACAACTTTGTGCGATTTTCTTCTGTAATTTCCTGTTTATCTAGAGCCACCGTCATATTTTTTAACCAAGAATCTCTTGCTGCAAAATCGATTGGGAATGCTGCATGTCGCATTCTTAGTCTTGGATGTCCGCGAAGTTCAGAATAAGTTTCAGGGCCACCCCAATATTGCATCAGAAAAAGTGTTAAGCGCTCAATTGCTCCGTCTAAGTCATCTTCTGGATACATTGGCTTAAGTAGGGGATCATTAACTATTTCCTGGTAGAAATCTTTCACTAAATTTACAAAAAATTCTTTACCACCAAAACTGTCGTAATCAGTTGACATTTTTATTTTTGATAGCGACTTTGGCAATATTTTTGCACATTCCTGGAAACACTAATCCGTGGAATGGAATAATTGACCACCAATACGCATGACCTGCTAAACCTTTAGGGTAGAAAATTGCTCTTTGAGTTAGCTTGCATTTATTTTCATTAATTTTTTCAATTCTAAATTCCAGCCAAGCTTTGCCTGGCATAATCATTTCGGCACGAAGTCTCAGTAAATTATCTGGAATTCTTTCTTCCACTCTCCAAAAATCTAGAGTTTCACCAACATGCAAAGTGTTTGGATCTCTTCTACCTCTTCTTAAACCAACACCGCCTATTGCTTTGTCCATTAGTCCTCTTATTTCCCAGGCCCAATCAAGTGAGAAATATCCATGTTCACCACCAATTGCTTCCACTACTTTCCACACTTCGTGATTACTGGTTTCAATTTCAACTTCTCTTACGTCTTGGTACAAGGACCCACCAGACCAGGCAGGATCACTGGGCATTGGTTCTGAAGGAACACCAGGAATTGAAGCACTTGACCAACGTGTGGAAACTTGTGCATCTCTTACTCTGATAAGTGCTAGATCTACTGCTTTATCGAAATTGGTTAAGCCATCTTTTGGGTCAGGTAAATATTTTTTAATATCACTTTCTTTACAAATCACTTCATTAATCAAACTTCTAACCAAAGGTTTTGCAATTGATCCTGGAACTGGGGTAACAAAACCAACCCACAAACTTGAGAGCCTAGGAGTGAGTAGTGGTACTGGAATAATGACTCTTTTTCTTAAATGAGAAACTTTGGCGTAATGATTCATCATTTCTTTGTAAGTATAAATATCTGGCCCACCAATATCAAAAGAGCGGTTTAAGTCGTTGCCTAAAGATGCCGCACCAACTAAGTAATACAAAACATCTCGTACTGCAATTGGTTGAATTTTAGTCTTAACCCATTTAGGAGTGATCATTACTGGAAGTCGTTCTGTTAAATAACGAAGCATTTCAAAAGAAGCAGAACCTGAACCGATTACAACTCCGGCTCTCAATTCAATTGTGGGAACACCAGAATTTCTTAGAATTTCGCCCGTGATCTTTCTTGATTCTAAATGCTTAGAAAGTTTTTGGGTGGGAATTAATCCACCTAAATAAATTATCTTTTGAACATTATTTGCTTTCGCTGAATCAGCAAAAACATGGGCCATCTTGGTTTCAATGTCAACAAATTCAGGGCCTTTATTAAGTGCATGAAGTAAGTAATAAGCTACATCTACATTTTTCATAGCTTTATCAATAAATTCACTTTCTAAAGCATCTCCCGAAATAACTTCTACTTGATCAATCCAAGGCATGTCTCTTAAACGATCTGGGAATCTGGCAAAAACTCTAACTTTATAACCAGCGTTTAATAACTCTCTTACTAAACGACCACCTATGTATCCTGTTGCACCAGTTACTAAACAGGTTGCAGGTTGACCATTGGTTGCTGTTCGAATTTTTAAAGGTTGTTCAATACTCATATTTGATAGTTTGCCTGATAACAAGAATTAGTGCGACTTAAGGTTTGGGTTAACGCTGAGTTGGACTATTGGGTGGCATACCTGAACTGGTGGGAAAGGGTCTAGCTAAGACTGGGACTCGAATCCCTGCCTTGTCGAAGGCACCTTTTATTTTTTCTCTTATTTCACGAGCGGTTTGGGTTGGTTGATCTGGTGCAGTTTTGGCAACGATTCTGACAAAAATTGCATCTCCAGCTACTTGTTCAACACCTGCGTATTGAGGTGCACCCAATAACATTCCAGCAAAGGCTGGATCATCCAACATTTCTTTTCCAACACGATCAATTACAATTCTAACTTTTTCTAAATCTTCGTCATAAGCAACAGGAACATCAACTGTTGCCACTGTCCAACCTTGGCTTCGGTTAGCAACTCTTAAAATTTCACCATTTCTTACATACCAAACAACGCCACCCATGTCGCGCAATCTTGTTACCCGTAAATCAACTTCTTCTACAGTCCCAATAGCTGGACCTAAATCGACCACATCACCAACACCATATTGATCTTCTAAAATTATAAATATGCCTGCTAAAAAATCTTTGATTAAAGTTTGTGCACCAAAACCTAGTGCAACACCGGCAACTCCAGCACTTGCCAAGAGTGGGCCAACATTGAATCCTAATATGCTCAACACCGACATAATGGCAACTGTCCAAATAATTAATGCAGATGCGCTACTAAATAGTTGACCTATTGCTTTAACTCTTTGCACAGTCCGCTGCTGCATCACCATGGCTGATAACTCAACTGTGTTATCAGCAATTCTTTTGTATTGAGGGGCTTTATCGTTAGTTCTTTTAATTGCACCCTTCACGAATCTAGAAATTGAAATTTTCACTGCTGTGTTTAGAAAAATTGCTATGACAAATATTAAAATAATTTGAATTGGTACTGCTCCCAGATATCCGCTGAGAGTTTCAGTTAGCGATTTTTCGTTTTGGAACATATGCACAAGGTTACCTATAGATACCCCATTTTTGTGGTTATGACCGGTGAGTAAAGTTAGATTTATGTTGAAGACTTCAAGAATTTTCAATTCGATTAGCATTTCGTGTTCATTATTATTAGCTTCTGCTCACCCAGTCTTTGCTGCGATCAGGGATGATGGCGATGAACCCGGTGTTGCAATTTCGGGAGCTGCAACAGTTGCGTTATTTATTGGAATTCCACTTTTTATAACGGCCATGATCACTTTGGCAGTTCTTGCTCCGCAGTGGTCAAGAAAAGCACGTAGTGAATCAGGTTTTATTTCTCATACCGAAACTTGGTGGCTTAATGGTCCAGGAAACGAAGCCAAACATTTAGAACTCGAAGTAAGTGAAGAGAACTTAGGTTCATTGACTTTGAAAGCAGGTGGAATAAGTGCCAAGTGGTGATTTTTTTACAACCAGTGAACAAAATCTAATAGCTGAATCAATTGCTGCTGCTGAAGCCAGTTGTGATTTAAGTTTTAGTTTATTCGTGGGAGAACTTGAAGAGGGCAGAAAAGATGCCATAAAACTTCACAAAAGTTTAGATAAGAGTTCTGCAACAGTTCTAGTGTGTGTTGATTTACAAAATCACGCAATTGAAATAGTCACAGGCAGCTACGCTTCGGCAACAGTTGACAATCAGGCTTGCCGCTTAGCAGCTGTAGCGATGGCAAATGCTTTTACAATTAATGATTTTGCTGGGGGACTAAACCAAGCATTTGCAGTCTTAGGTGCGCATGCTTATCGACCTAAGTCAATGACAGACGTTTAATTTCTAAGATCTACTTCTTGTGCTCTTAAAGCTCTTGCTAAAGCATCTCTTTGTTCGATAATAATTCGGCGTGCCCCAACTGCTAGGTCTTTATTTTCAGCCAAGAATTTATCTGACTTTTCAATAACTTCCTTAGTTATATTTGAACTGGGAAATAATCCCGTAACAAGTGATTGACCAATTTCGTGGGTTCTTGAATTCCACAATGTCGCCACCGAATCAAAATACTTATCAATAAAATTTTTCATAATCTCAGCATGATCAATGTAGGACAAGCCACCCAGTGCAGAATGGATTTCTGAATTAGGCAGTGATTCATTAGTTGTGACAAGTGTCCAAGCAATTTGTTTTGCTTCCAAAGTTGGAATTGCTGCTTTGGCACCTGCAGCATGTTCTCTACCCATGGCCGTGTCATCGCGGGTTAACTCTTCTTCAATTGCTGCAAGGTCTCGCTTACCCATAACAACTAATCTTCGAAGTAAAGTCCAGCGCAAATCTGTGTCAATATTTAAACCTTGAATTTTTTCTTTACCATCAAGGATTTCGGCAACTCTATTTATTTGCAAATCTGTGGTTGCCACAGCACTAAAGGATCTAACCAAAGCAAGTTGGCGATCTGAACCATTTTCAGATTTGGCAAGTAAACTTTGTAATCCATCAGCAAATTTAGTGTTATAAGGAATTCGATTTTTTCTGTCTGCGTAAACATCTATGGCGCTACGACATTGCATTAATACTTGTTGTACTAATCCGATATCAGTTTCAGCTGCTAAACCTGCCAAAACTAAATCTAGGTATTTTCCTGTTCCAACTTCACCATCTCGAACCATGTCCCACACCGCACCCCAGATCAGCGCACGAGACAAAGAAGATTCAATTGAAGCAATTTCTTTTGTTGCTGTGTTAAGTGAAACATCGTCTAATCTAATTTTTGCGTAAGTTAAATCATCGTCATTAACCAAAAT
>JAEMSA010000024.1:0-2580 GCA_016463095.1 Candidatus Nanopelagicales bacterium | reverse complement strand
GTCCACGATTCTAAATCTCGTCCAGAAGATATTGATAATTCTGACAATAAATCAGTTAACTCAGTATTTTTCCAAGCATGTTTGTCAAAGTAAGCTTTTAATCCTTTGAGAAAATTTTCTTCACCAACCCAGGCAACAAGTTGTCTTAAAGCTGATGCACCTTTGGCATAAGTAATGCCATCAAAGTTTTCATAAACTGAATCAAGATCAGGCATGTTTGCAGCAATTGGATGTGTTGAAGGAAGTTGATCTTGGCGGTAAGCCCAAGCTTTTCTTTGGACATGAAACAGTGTCCAAGCTTCGTTGTATTTAGTGGCACCGGTGCTAGCCCAATGAGCTGCCCATTCTGCAAATGATTCATTCAACCAAAGATCGTTCCACCATTTCATGGTGACTAAATCACCAAACCACATGTGAGCCATTTCGTGCAAAATAGTGTTTGCTCGAGATTCATAAGCAGTTTTGGTGGTTCTTGATCTAAAAATGTATTCGTCTCTGAAAGTTACACAACCAACGTTTTCCATTGCACCAGCATTGAATTCAGGAACAAATATTTGATCATATTTTGGAAAGGGATAACCAACTTGGAATTTTTCTTCAAACCAAGCAAATCCTTGTTTTGTGATTTCAAAGATTTCTTCGTGATCAAGAAATTCTGCCAATGAAGGTCGAACAAACACTGCTAATGGATAACTACCAAATTTTCCTTTATAAACATCAGTTTTCTTAAAATAAGGTCCTGCGCATAATGCGTAAAGATAAGAAGACATTGTGGGGGTAACAGCAAAGCTCCAGGTTGACATTTCTTCGTTTACTTTCACACTCGAAGGGGTTGGAGAGTTACTTATCAGTGTCCATTTTGAGGGAGCAGTGACAGTTAGTGCCAAGGTTCCTTTAATATCTGGTTGTTCAAAGACAGGGAAAACTCTGCGTGAATCTGCAACTTCAAATTGGGTGTAGATATAAACTTCGTTATCAACTGGATCAATGTGTCTATGTAGTCCTTCACCAGTGTTCATGTAAGAACAATTTGCTTTAACTTGAACCGAATTTTTTTCTTTCAAATTTGCTAATTTGATACGAGTGCCATCAAAGACTTCAGAAACTTTTAATTCCGCACCATTTAACCAAATAGAATCAACAAGCGGTGAAATTAGATCAAGCCATGTTTCTGCACCGTTTTTAGCATCAAAATTAATAGAAGCCACGCAGGAATATGTCTCACCTTTGCCATCTATGGTTAAGGCAACTGTGTATTTGGGATTTGCCACAACTTCGAAGCGGCTGACAGCCTCGGCTCTGGTGATGTTTAAATTTTTACTCAAGATTTCCTCTATTTAATACAGTAGTAAGTAATCTTGACACGTCCATCTTGACTGGGCTCTAGGCTGGGGGAAAGAACTTCGTTGAAAAGGATTAATTTCTCACTATGACAACTAAAGCTAAATTTTGGTTTGACCCATCCTGTCCATGGGCTTGGATGACTTCCCGGTGGATTTTAGAAGTCCAATCACAAAGAGATATAGATGTGGAATGGAATATTTTTAGTTTGGCTGTGCTCAATGAAGGTAGAGAATTAACTCCCGAATATAGAGCGAAGATAGACAAAACTTGGGGATCAGTGAGAGTTATTGCAGCAGCTAAAAGAAAAAACGGATACGAAGTAGTGCTTCCGCTGTATACCGCAATTGGAAAT
Organism: Candidatus Nanopelagicales bacterium; assembly: GCA_016463095.1. Taxonomy (GTDB): domain Bacteria; phylum Actinomycetota; class Actinomycetes; order S36-B12; family UBA5976; genus ATZT02. Next base: position 884 of record JAEMSA010000024.1, on the reverse strand, counting down.
CTTTTTCATCCTGGAGCAAAACCAATTGAAAAGCAAACTATTGTGGAAGCATTAAAAATTATAAATCTTGAAGCATCTTTAATTGATGCTTATGATTCGACAGATTTTGATCAAGATTTGAGAGATTCCACAAAAGCTGCCCTTGATTTAGTGGGAAGTGATGTTGGCACACCAGTAATTTCTGTTGAAGGTGTGGCATTCTTTGGCCCGGTAATTACCCCTGCCCCCAAAGGTGCAGATGCATTAAAACTTTGGGATGGCGTAGTTGCCGCAGCAAGCGTGCCAGGTTTTTTTGAATTAAAACGCACCAGAACCGCTAGACCACAATTCTAAAAGGAAAAAATGAAAATTCATCTGGGTTGCGATCATGCTGGATTTGAATTAAAAGAAAAAGTAGTAATACATTTACAAAAAAACGGCCATGAAGTAATTGATCATGGTGCAAAAACACATGATGCGTTAGATGATTATCCTGTTTTTTGTTTTCTTGCAGCCCAAGCTGCTGCCAAAGATCCAAATTCATTAGCAATAGTGATTGGTGGATCAGGAAATGGTGAACAAATTGCGGCTAACAAAATAAAAGGGGTTAGAGCCGCTCTTGCCTGGAGTGTGGAAACTGCACAACTTGCTCGCCAACATAACAATGCCAACGTAATTGGATTGGGTGGAAGAATGCACACAGAAAATGATTCTTTGGCGATTATTGATGCATTTATAAACACGGATTTTTCTGGAGACCAAAGACATCTGCGCAGAATTAATCAAATAAGTGATTATGAAAACGGTGGCCAAATGCCACCGCTACCAAATTAGATTTTCTTTTATATTTTGGAGCGGGTGACGGGAATCGAACCCGCATAGCCAGCTTGGAAGGCTGGAACTCT
>JAEMSA010000023.1 GCA_016463095.1 Candidatus Nanopelagicales bacterium | reverse complement strand
TTTGTTGTAAATCGGACTATTCGGGAGGATTATTGACTCAAGGTGAAAGGAGCTCTGCTCATGCCTAACCGGATGCTCAAACCTGGAGAAGTAGCCAAACTTTTCCGAGTCGATCCCAAAACTGTGTCCAGATGGAGCGCAAAGGGGAAACTTCACTGCATAAAGACCATTGGTGGCCATCGTCGCTACCTTGCAATTGAGGTCGAGCAACTACTCGCCGAAGCTCGGCAGGATTAGGGATTAAAGCAGTTTTTCTTTGACCTTATTAGCTAAAAGGGTCCCATCGACCCGGCCCACTGTTAGCGGTTGAATAATTTTCATCACTATGCCCATAGCTTTCATGCCGGTGGCCCCTTGAGTGTTTGCCTCAGTGATGGCTTGGGCAATTATGCCTTCCAATTCTGATTCAGTTAACGCTGAAGGTAAATACTTTTCCAAAACAGCTAACTCAGCAGATTCTTTATCAGCTAAATCTTTTCTATTAGCCTGCAAATAGGCCTCAACGGATTCGCGACGCTTTTTAGCTTCTTTAGTTAAAACTGACAACACTTCAGGATCTGATAATTCTCGGGACTCTTTGCCCGCAACCTCTTCGTTGGTAATAGCAGAAAGTGCCATACGAATTGTTCCTGAAACTACTTGATTATGCGATTTTATAGCATCAGTTAAGTCTTTTTTAAGTTGTTCTTTTAGTTGGGCCATGTCACTATTGTGTCACAAATAAACAACAAATGTTTACTGGACTTACCAATTCTTTTACTTAGCCAATAAACCTAAACTTAAGAATTTCTAAAATTTGTCCAACTCAGGAACCAGTCTTCATAGGCCACGCATTGAATCTCTGTTCTGCCATCTAAACACTGAGTGCGGGGATATTCCCAATAGTAAATATCTGACCAAAATTTGTCATCCAGTGCATTAAACAGTGAACAATGAGTCTTATCAGCAGTTAGTGTGCAAGCATTTTTATTAGCTGGGGCTTCTCCAAACCATTCAGCGGTTAGAGCGTTGGTTTGCGGACTGGTCATCCAATCAATCCACTTATATGAACAATTAATACTATTTGTGACATTGGAAATCATCCAACTATTTACCCAACCAGTGGTACCTTCAATTGGTTTAATTCCACCCACCAATTTTTGTTCAGTGTTAGCAGCGTTAATAGTTGATATCCAACTCAATCCAATATCAACTTGACTATTTTTTATAGCATTCAAATCAGAAAGATAATCGGTCCAATAATTGGCCACCATACTTTTTTGTTTCACTACAAGTTCCATCACAGCATTAAATTGATTTAGATCTAAAGCGTAAGGGTTAGTGATTTCTAAGTCAGGATTTGTTTTCATCAGATATAGAGCTGCGATGGCAATTGACATGGGGGTGTCTTGCACCGAAATTCTACCGGAGAATTTACTGGATGAATTAAATGTTTGATCCCAATTTATGACCTGGTTACTCAGTTTATTTATGTTGTAACTGAGTAGATTAGCTCCTCGGCCTTGGGCTACCCCGTAAATATTTTCTTCAACTTTATTCCAGCTTCTCTCTTTAAGATCATCAAATAGGTCCGAATAGTTTTCTAACAAATAAGTATTTATGGGTTGCACGGTGTTGTTTTCTATTAAGTTAAAAGTTATTTCACTTGGTGCTGAAATTACGTCATAGCCACCGGCTCGCATCAAATTAGTAGCCTCTTGCGGGGTGTTAAACGTTTTGACAGAAACATCACAACCAGAGCTTTTTTCAAAAGGGGACACCCAGTCAATTAACGGATCGATGGATCCGTCTTCGGCATAACCTGGCCAAACTAAAACATTTAAATTTTTTTCACCATCCCCCACAGGACCGGCATACATTCCGTTATTGGGATCGGTGTTATTACTTCGCTGATTCGCATTGTTTTCAGCAGCACCACAACCTGCCAGGAGCAAGGTGGAAGCCAATAAAAATTTAATCATCCGATTCGTCTTCACTCAAAAAACCTTACTGGGAATAACTATCTTGCTAAATCCTGAGCACTGATTAATGGTAAAAATGCGCTCAAATCGGCTCTTTGACCTGAAGCAGAAATGGTGCCACTACTAATTGCTGTTTGCCAAACTATTTTTCCCACCGCTAATTCAATCCAAATGCGAGCGTTCATTTCTACTACCGCTGGAGGAGTTCCTCTGGTGTGTTTTATTCCTGGAATAACTTGCACTGCTGCATAAGGAGGGATTCTAACTTCCACACTGTTTCCGGGCGCTTTTTCATGAAGAAGTTGCAAACAATATTTAACTGCGGTTTGTTCGGTTTGAATATTTATTTCCAACTCAAATTCATAACAATTTATTGTTTCGATAAGTGCTGCTAAACCCTGTTGGTGACTGGGTGGATTTCTGACTCCTTGTTTAGGCGACATCAGTTATTGGCAGGTGGCATTTTTTGCCAAGCTTGCCAGGCAGAAGTAACCATTGATTCCAGATCGTTGGTGGCCTGCCACTTTAAGTCACTAGCCGCCTTTTTAACATCGGCCACTGTTTGGGCAGGATCTCCTGGTCTAGGTTGAGAAATTTCAAAATTAACATCTTTACCAATTACTTTTGACACTGTGTTCATAACTTGTTTGACGCTAAACCCTTGACCAGTACCAACATTGATAATCCCGCAGTATTTTTCTGTAATTAATTTCTGTGCTGCTAAGACATGTGCGTGTGCAAGATCTGATACATGAATGTAATCCCTGATGCAGCTACCATCAGTTGTTGAATATTTATCCCCAAATACTTGTGGTCTTTGTTTATTATCCAAAGCTCTAAAAATCATTGGCACTAAATTGTTTACACCTGTGTCGCCTAATTCCGGAAGGGCTGCACCAACAACATTGAAATATCTCAAAGCAATCCATTCAATATCACGAGCTTTTTCGTCAGCTTTCAATAACCATTCACCAACTAATTTTGTTTCACCGTACGGAGACTGAGGATGTGTTTGTGAATTCTCATGCACTTTTTCTTCCACCGGGTCACCATAAACTGCAGCACTTGAGGAGTAAACAATTTTCTTCACATTTGCTTGGTTCATTGCCTCCAGCAGTGAAATTATTCCCCCTATATTTTCTTGATAATAAAGACTGGGATTTGTCATTGATTCGCCTACAGCTTTTTTTGCCGCTAGATGGACAACCCCGGTTACGTTGTGTTTCTTCATTATTTCTGCCAATTTTTTAGTGTCTGAAATATTTTGTTTTTCAAAGATTGCTTGCTCTGGGATTTTTCGTTCAAGTCCTGTGGATAAATCATCCACCACCACAACTTTGAAATCGTTTTCTAAAAGTGACTTAACAACATGTGCCCCGATATAGCCAGCTCCACCAGTCACCAGCCATGTACTCACTTGTGATCCAAAATTTAGATAATTGGTTTGGGTAAGTAGCTTGCTGCTTGCGGATATTTCTTCACAATTACTGCAACTTTTTGGGCAATATCACTTACTTGTTGTTGAGCTAATCCCACAAAACTTAAAGGCTCTGTTATTAGATCATTTAATTCTGCTGCTGATAAGTTCAATACTTTTTCACTTGCTAATCGTGAAATTAAATCTTGAGGTTTTCCTTCACGCATATTTAGAGCAGCAGCAATTGCGTGCTTTTTAATTGCTTCGTGGGCAACTTCTCTACCCACACCTTTTTTTACTGCAGCCATTAATATTTTTGTGGTAGCAAGAAACGGTAAATACTTTTCCAACTCGGCGTTGATTGCACCTTTAAAGACACCAAATTCTTGTAGGACTGTCAACATGGTTTCTAACAAACCATCAAGGGCAAAAAAACTTCCCGGTAATGCCACTCTTCTAACAACAGAACAGGAAACATCTCCTTCATTCCATTGTGTTCCAGATAATTCACTTGCCATGTTCAGGTAACCACGTAACACCACATTCAAACCATTTATTCTTTCGCAAGATCTGGTATTCATTTTGTGGGGCATGGCAGATGAACCAACTTGACCTGCTTGGAAACCTTCTGTCACTAAATCATGTCCTGCCATTAAACGAATTGTGGTTGCTAAAGAAGAAGGACCTGCGGCAACCATAAATAGTGTTGAGACAACATCAAAATCAAGTGAACGCGGATAAATTTGGCCCACGCTTGTTAACACGTTTTCAAAACCTAAATGCTTCGCCACAATTTGTTCAAGTTTTTGAACTTTTTTCTCATCACTTTCAAAAAGATCTAACATATCTTGCGAAGTACCAACTGGTCCTTTAATCCCCCGCAAAGGATAATTTTCAATTAAATTATTTAACTTTGAATATGCCTGCAAAATTTCTTCGGCAACTGAAGCAAATCTTTTACCCAAAGTTGTACTTTGAGCAGCAACGTTATGGCTTCGGCCAGTAATTACTAGATCTGAATATTGGGTTGCTAATTTTGCTAATTGTGACAAAGTTGCCACAGTTTTATCGTGTATTAAATTTAATGATTCTTTGATCTGTAGCTGTTCAATATTTTCTGTTAAATCTCTACTGGTTAAACCTTTGTGAATATCTTCATGGCCTGCTAAGGAGTTAAATTCTTCAATTCTGGCTTTAACATCATGACGTGTTTTTTCTTCACGTTTTCTTATTGATTCTAAATCAACTTTTTCGATAACTTTCTCATAATCAGAAATAGTTGCAGCACTAATGTTTAAACCAAGTTCAGCTTGGGCTTTCATAACTGCAATCCACAGTTTTCGTTCTAAAATTATTTTGTTTACTTGAGACCAAATATCTGACATTTGGTTAGAGGCGTACCGGGAAGCTAAAACATCCGGGATCATTGCCACATCCCTATTGTTTCACAAGACTTGCTTTGTTAGGCGCTGGCGTACTTATCGGTAACGGCAAAAGCCTGATCTAAAATCTCTAATCCTTTTTTTGCATCACTTTCAGAGATATTGCAAGGAGGAACGACATGTAAACGGTTCATATTGATAAATGGCATCAGTCCAAGTTTTTTGCATTCAGCACCAAGTTCAGCCATTGGGGCAGCATCTTTTCCGGAAGCGTTATAAGGAACTATTTCTTCTTTTGTTTTCTTGTCCTTAACTAAATCAATTGCCCAGAAAACCCCCATGCCGCGCACATCACCAATTGAAGAATGTTTTTCTTTCATTTTGTTTAATGCTGGACCAATTATGTTTTTACCAATTTCGCGAGCATTTTCTACTATTTTTTCTTCTTTCATAACATCTAATGTGGCCACAATTGAAGCAGCAGCTAAAGGATGTCCTGAATAGGTAAGCCCACCTGGAAATACTTTGTCAACAAAAGTGTCATAAATTGGTTGATCAATAATTACTCCACCAGCTGGGATGTAACCAGAGTTTGAACCTTTAGCAAACACAATTAGATCAGGTCTTGCCTTAGCTTGATTAAAGGCAAACCATTCACCTGCTCTACCAAAACCGGCCATAACTTCATCAGCAATCCATAAGATTCCGTACTTGTCACAAATTTTTCTCAAACCTTCTAAATAGCCAGGTGTTGGTACTAAAATTCCAGGTGTTCCCACAATTGTTTCAATACAAATAGCTGCAATTGTTGCTGGTCCTTCAAATTTAATTACCGATTCAAGATGATTCAAAGCTCTTTCGGTTTCTTGCTCTGGTGAATTTGACCAAAATTGGGAACGATAAGGATATGGGCCAAAGAAATGAATTACTCCGTAAGCAAATTCGTTAGGCCAACGTCTTGGATCCCCCGTCATTGCAATAGCAGTGCCGGTGTTGCCGTGATAAGAACGATAAAAACTTAATATTTTGTGGCGTCTGGTGTGAATTCTTGCCATACGAACAGCGTTTTCAATTGCATCAGCACCACCGTTAGTAAAGAAAACATGATTGAAACCATCAGGTGCAAGATCGGCTAATTTTTTAGCTGCAACTCCGCGGACATCGTTTGCGTGTTGTGGGGCAATGGTAATTAATTTTGCTGCTTGATCTTGAATTGCTTTAATAACTTTTGGATGTTGATGACCAATATTTGTGTTAACAAGTTGTGAAGAAAAATCTAAATATTGCTTTCCGTCATAATCCCAAAGATAAGATCCTTGGGCACCAGCAACCGCTAAAGGTTTAATTGCGCCTTGCGCACTCCAGGAATGAAAAACATGGGCACGATCAAGATCGTAAACTCTTTTACCCTCTTCAGGGTTAGGTATGAATTCGTTTGACATAGGTATTAGTTAATCAGGTCGCGTCGAGAGATTGTGGCATCGCGGTGTTGTCCCACGCCTATGGCACTCATCGGGGCCCCAGAAATCTTTTCCAAAAACTCCACATATTTTTGAGCATTCTTAGGCAGGTCTTCAAATTTTCTAGCTTCAGAAATGTCTTCTGCCCAACCTGGCATCATTTCATAAATTGGTTTGGCGTGATGAAATTGTGTTTGGGTCATAGGCATTTCGTCATATCTTTTCCCATCAATTTCATAAGCAACACAAACTGGTATTTCTTTAAAACCACTGAGCACATCTAGTTTTGTTAAAAAGAAATCTGTTAAACCATTAATTCGGGTGGCATAACGAGCAACCACAGCGTCATACCAACCACATCTTCGAGGTCGACCAGTTGTGGTTCCAACTTCACCACCAATTTGTCTTAAGCGTTCACCGTTTTCATCCAACAGTTCAGTTGGAAATGGTCCTTCCCCTACTCGGGTGGTGTAAGCCTTAACAATTCCAATAACTCTAGTTATTTTGGTAGGCCCAATTCCTGAACCAGTTGCAGCCCCTCCTGCTGTCGGATTTGAGGAAGTAACAAATGGGTAAGTGCCATGATCAACATCAAGTAATGTTCCTTGACCACCTTCAAGTAAAACATTGTCACCTCGTTCTAATGCTTCATGAAGTAAAAGTGAAGTGTTAGCTAAATAAGGTTTTAATTTATCGGCATAACTTAATAATTCTGTAACTATTTGTTCAACATCAACTGCTCGTCTGTTATAGACTTTTACTAAAGTTTGATTTTTTGAAGCAAGAGATCCTTCAACTTTTTTTCTTAAAATTGATTCATCATATAAATCTTGTACTCTAATTCCAACTCTGCTTACTTTGTCACCATAAGCCGGACCAATTCCTCGACCAGTGGTACCAATTTTTGACTTACCTAAAAATCTTTCAATAGTTTTATCCAACATGACGTGATAACTAGTAATAATGTGTGCATCTGCAGAAATCTTTAATTTAGAGGTATCAATTCCTCTTTCGTTTAGTCCTTTGATTTCAGCTAATAAAACTGCCGGATCAATTACCACTCCGTTACCAATTACTGGAACAACAGCGGGAGTAAGAATTCCGGAAGGAAGAAGATGTAGCGCAAATTTTTCTGGACCATTTTTGGTTGGAATTACTACGGTGTGCCCGGCGTTATTTCCACCTTGGTAGCGAACCACATATTGAACTCGATGTCCTAATAAATCTGTGGCTTTACCTTTGCCTTCATCGCCCCATTGTGCTCCAAGTAAAACGATGGCGGGCATTTATTTTCCTTATCTTTTAAAAACTTGCCTGGACGAATCTAGTTGAGACTGCCGAGTTGATTTAACACCGCAACACCATCTAGCCAGGCTGATTCAATTCTGGGCTTTTCACTGTAAGCATCCCCAACAATGGCCATACGTTGAGGCATTTCTGGGCGTGAACATGGACTGGGTTGAGCTATGGACCAGCGGGTAATTCCTTTTTCGACCACTTCACTTTTAATATTCCAAATTTCTAAAGCATGATCAACTACTTCAGTTACATAGCTTGCGAAGTTTTCTAATCTGGGTTGGGCATATTCATGAGTAGTTAAAACATTAATTACTGGGGCGTTATCTCCCCGTCTTTTCCCATCATTCACAATCAAAGAAACTACTTCATGATTATTCACAAACATGGCATCAAATTTTGGACAATCAGCATCAATCACAAACCAGGCAGATAAAGCTGCTGCCCAATTTTGTTTATTTAATTCATTAGCAATGTCATCATTTTCAATAATTCTGGCTGCTTGAATTCCAGGCATCGCTAACACAACTGCATCAAATTTTTCATTATCTACTTTTACATTATTAGTTTTAACGCTTACTTTTGCTATTTTTCTTTCTTGTAAAACTGTGACACCTTTTTTTGTTAATTCACTTAATTCATGAATTGCTAAACTTCTTAAACCATTCTTGGTGGCATAACGCATAGGCCCAGTTGTTGTGGTTATTTCGTAATCATCAAAAACATGGAATGTGTCAGTCCAGTTATGAACTAAGCCCAGTTCTGTCCAGTTATTTACTTTACTTTCAAAAATTGGATCAGAAATTGTGAAATATGCAGCACCAACATCAACTGGTCTATTTACATAAGGAATGTTTCTCAAAGATCTTAAACCTAATCTTCCACCAGGGTTTTTACCTTGGTCAAAGATTGTGACAACACAATTGTTTTCAACTAATTTATGTGCTGCAGCTATACCTGAAATGCCAGAGCCAATTACTGCGACTTTTGCTGGCACGTTTACTTAATTTGAATCAGGTGTTGGAAGCTTCATAAATACCTTGCACAGCTTTGTCCAAGGCGTCATCAAATTCTTTATCACTTTGTTGAGCAGATAAACCTTCAGTTAGCGCGCGAGAAAAACTTGCGATAACACCGTTATTCTTTGCCAACATTTTGTTTGCTTCATCTCTGGCATATCCACCAGATAAGGCAACCACTCTAATTACCCGTGGGTGAGCAACTAGATCTGAATAGAAATTAACTTGTGATGGCAGGGTTAATTTCAACATCACGTTTTGGTTATCTCTTAATTTATTTAATTGATCAAGAATTTCTAATTTAAGAATTCCTTCAGCTTGTTCTTTTTCGTGAGAATTGATATCAACTTCTGGCTCAATAATTGGGACAAGTCCTGCTGCCAAAATCTTTTTACCAATTTCGAATTGTTGATTAACAATTTGTTGAATTCCTTTACGGTTAGCTAATTTAATAACTGAACGCATTTTGGTTCCAAATACTTTGTGACCGTTTGCTCTGGCTAGGCGATCATCAAGTTCTGGAATGGATTTCATAACTTGAACGCCGTTTTCTTCTGCTGCCAAACCGTTATCAATTTTCAAGAATGGGACAATTTTCTTATTTTCCCACAAATATTCGGCTGTTCCTTTGCCGTCAATGTTTCTTTCCATGGTCATATCAAAAAGGATCGCACCTAAAGTTCTTTCAGCATTTAATGAGGGGCTCTTAATAATTCTGGTTCTCATTTCGTGAACCAAATCAAACATTTCTTCTTCACCTGCATAAGCAGATTCTTCGATGCCATAGAGCTTCAAGGCTTTAGGGGTACTTCCACCACTTTGATCTAGGGCTGCAATAAAACCTTTACCGGTTTTCATTTTTTCTAATTGCTCAGTGTTCAAGTTAATCCCTTTTCAAGTAAGTGAAATAATTAGTTGCTCTTGTTTCCAAGTATTCCACATCCAGGTGCAAGTGTTTCTACGACTTAGCGATTAAGGTAATTCTTATGAGTGTGAAGTCGGAATTAATTGAACAGATCAAACAAAAAGCCGTGGTGCATGGCAAAGTCACACTTTCCAGTGGCAAAGAAGCTGATTACTACGTTGATTTAAGACGTGTCACCCTTGATGCAGTAGCAGCTCCTTTAGTTGGGCAAGCAATGTTAGATGCAACTAAAGATTTTGATTATGAAGCAGTTGGTGGCTTAACCCTGGGTGCAGATCCCGTGGCTACAGCAATGATGCATGTGGCCAAACAAAACGGTCGAATTTTAAATTCATTTGTGGTGAGAAAAGAAGGTAAAGCTCACGGTTTACAAAAAAGAATTGAAGGATCAGATGTTAAAGGCAAAAGAGTTTTAGCTGTGGAAGATACCTCCACCACTGGAAGTTCAGTTTTAACTGCCGTTGCAGCATTAACTGAAGCAGGAGCAATTGTGGTTGGTGTTGCTGTTGTCGTAGATCGAGGTGCTGGTCAAAAAATTACAGATGCTGGTTTGAAATATGTTGCCGTGATTTCTTTATCAGAATTGGGTTTAGCTTAAGCTTTCTTTTTCATTTTTCTTCGCTCCATAAAAACTGGAATAAACGAAATAATAATTATCGCAATTGCCATTAGTTCAATATTGTTTGCCACAAATTCAATTTTACCTAGTAGTGCACCTAACCAGGTTAAACCTGTTCCCCAAATAATTCCCCCGACTACTGAATACAAGGCGTAATCGCGGTAGTTCATTTTGGCTACCCCTGCCATGGCTGTGATAAATGTTCTCACGATGGGCACAAAACGAGCCATGATTATGGCACGTTTACCATATTCATTAAAAAATTCTGAAGTTTTTTCCACATATTCTTTTTTAAATATTCGCGAATCTTCTTTTCTAAATAACGTTGGACCAACCCGATAACCAATCCAATAACCAACCAGGTTTCCCATAATTGCTGCAATAGGAATGAGTATTAATGCTAACCACAATGGCACATCAATTAAACCTGTTGCAATAAACAATCCGGTAGCAAAAAGTAATGAATCACCCGGTAAAAAGAAACCTATTAATAGTCCACATTCAGCGAAAACAATAACCAAAACAACAACAAAAGCCCATTGCCCAGCAGCTGTTAATAAAGTTTCAGGATTTAAAAAACTAAGTGGTGAGGTAGGCAGAAGTGAAGTCATATGGGTCATAGTTTCGATAATAGCCATAGAGCAGACTATTGGTGTGGATCCCTTCGCAATTCCTACTCAACCAGTGACTGTATTTATAACGGATCCTTTTGAAAAAAATCCGTTAACAGAATCCCTATTTGATGTAGTCATAAGAACATCGAGTGCTAAATCAGCTCGTGAAGATATAGCTGGAGCTGTCTTCAATATTTGTATGCAAGTTACTAACACCACCCCAATTATCTTGGTGGCCCAAGAAAGATCAGGAACTCTTTTACCAGGAATTGGTAGTGGGTTACGAGCAAGTTTTCGTAAACTTGCTGGATATGTTTTTATTGATGGGACTTTGCCTGTTCCCAACCAAGTTGCTACACCAAATTCACAATGGTTAGAACATTATTTTGACTCGGTACCGCTAACTGAAGATTGGCCTAATGCGCCTGTGGTTTACATCCAAACCAGAGAAGATTCAGCTATTTGGGTAGAGCAAGTAAAAGTTAGAGGATGGAAATTACTTGTTGAGGAAATTGATTCTGCTTTGCCTAAAGCTGTAAAGCTTATTGCCGGCGAGACTGATAAGAATTAGAAAACTTTCGCACAATATTTCTTGGCAATATTCGAAGAACCAAATATAACAATTTGTATTTCAAATGAGGAATTACTACCGCTTGGCCTTTAAAAACTGCTTTAAGTGAATCCTTCACAACCAAATTGGTTGTCATCCACATCCAGTTAGGAATTGTCGCTGTTGACATGTTGGCTCGTTGGTGAAATTCGGTTCTCGTAAAACCTGGTGCCACCACAGTTACGTTTATTCCTGAATCCCGATAATTAGTATTTAATGATTCACTAAATGAAGTTAACCAAACTTTTGCTGCCGAATAGGTTCCACTGGTGGTCCAGGCGGCCATGGATCCAACATTAACAATAAAGCCTTTTTTATTTTTTTTCATTTGGTTTATTGCGGTATGACAAATCTCTAAAGGAGCTTTTACTAAAACATTAAGTAAATTAATTTCTTCAACTAGATCTGCTGAGTGAAAAGGTTTATTTATTCCTAGTCCTGCATTATTAACAATGAATTCAATTTCGCTACCTGCTTCATTAATTTCTGCACAAGTCAAATTAATTCCTGCATCTGTTCCTAAATCAGCTGTTAGCACTTTTACATCTACAGAGTATTTTGTTACCAGCAGCAAAGCGGTTTCGTCAAGGCGTTTAGTGTTTCTGGAAACAAGTATTAAGTCATAGCCTTTATTTGCTAATTGATGCGCAAATTCTAAACCAATGCCAGATGTTGCCCCAGTTATTAATGCTTTGCCCATAAAGGCAGGTTAGCATTTTTTTGTTTTGTTAAACCGCTCTTGCTACTTGATATGCATCAATTCCAATACTTTGTCCTGGATCAAGAATTGGAATTATTTCTATATTGTGCTTTCCGGGTCCAATCCCGATCCAGGACTTAGCTTTTGATTTAGTAGATCTATTTGAAGTATTAATAACTGCTAATTTCTTTCCGTCAACAAATATTTGAATTTTGCCCATCTTTTTACCTGTCATATATCTCAAGGTGAATGCATCTCCTCGGGTGACAATATTTAACTTCGAATCATTAACTGATGTGGAAATATAGCTACCCCTGGAAGCCTTGCTGTGCTTTTCTGAAACCCAATTTTTATCTATGATCACTATCTCTTTTGATCTTTGCCAAGTTAAATCACCATTTGCATTTGGTGCTTTTTTTATACTTTGACCTGAAGCTTGAATTCCGAATGGCTGTAATGACGGGGTAACAACAACCACAGCATTGTCTGCAGAACTTGAGCTAGAAGTTTCTGTTGGTGACGGTGTAGGAGTAGGTGTTGGAGTCGGGGTTGGTGTTGGTGAAGGTAAAGAAGCCACCACGCTTACGTCACCATTT
>JAEMSA010000049.1 GCA_016463095.1 Candidatus Nanopelagicales bacterium | reverse complement strand
ATCTAGTTCCAACCAAAATAGATGCATACGCTCAGCCTGTGGGTAAAAGTATGCGTGTAATAGAACCTTCAATAAGTTTAGTAGAGCTAAATATGGATAGCCGATGCATAAGGGCGCAAAAATAGGTTTGTTCGAGTTAAGAAACTTGGGCAAAGGGTAATTTACAAACTGTGTAACTTACTTAATAAATAAGTACCAAGGAGGGTAGTATGAAAAACCGTAAACGTTTAGTTGCGGTTTCCACTGTTGTAATTGCCTCACTAGCATTTACTGCTCTAACAGTGCCAGCAAAGGCAGCATCTGAAATCAATGTCTTGATGGTAGGAAACCCACAAATGAAGGATCTACAGACTCTAACTGCAGAAAACTTCACAAAAGACTCAGGAATCAAAGTTAACTTTACAATTCTTCCAGAAAATGAATTACGTGACAAAGTTACGTTAGACGTTTCTACTGGAGCTGGTCAGTACGATGTAGTAACAATTGGAATGTATGAAGTTGCCAACTGGGCTGGCACTGGAAAAATCAAGTCACTTGATTCTCTAGTTGCTGCTGACCCATCATGGAATAAGGCAGATATATTCCCATCAATGATCAACGGATTGTCAGGAACTGACAAGAAGCTATATGCAGCACCATTTTATGGTGAGTCATCAATGCTTATGTACCGTAAAGATCTTGCCAAAAAGGCTGGAGTTACAATTCCATTACGTCCTACATGGGCACAGGTTGCAGCAGCTGCCGCAAAAATGAACGATAAGAAAAACGGCATTGCAGGCATCTGTCTTCGCGGACTTCCAGGTTGGGGCGAGCAATTCGCACCATTGACTACCGTTGTTAATACTTACGGTGGTACTTGGTTTACTAAAGACTGGCAAGCACAAGTAAACAGCAAGCCATTCGTAGATGCAGTTTCATTTTATGTTGATCTAGTTAAGAAGTATGGTCAACCAGCACCTACACAAGCAGGATTTACAGAGTGTGTTAACGGAATGGCACAGGGCAAAATTGCTATGTGGTATGACGCTACTTCTGCAACAGCCTCAATTGAAAAGGTTGGCTTCTCCAAGCACGTAGGACAGTTTGGTTACGCATATGCACCAGTTGTAAAAACTAAGCAATCAGGATGGCTATGGGCTTGGGCATTTGCAATTGCAGGCGCATCTAAAAAGGAAAGCGATGCATGGAAATTCATGTCATGGGCAACTAGCTCAAAGTATGAAAACCTTGTAGGTGAAAAATTAGGTTGGGCCGCAGCTCCAGATGGTAAGCGTGCATCTATTTATGCAAACGCTGAATATAAGAAAACTGCAGCAGCATATTCCGATGTCGTTTTGGGATCACTAAAGGCAGCAAATCCTTTAAACCCAGGCGTACAACCTCGTCCAACTTCCGGAATCCAGTTTGTTGCGGTTCCTGAGTTCGCCGATCTTGGAACTGCTGTTTCACAGGAAGTTGCTAAGGCAATGACTGGTAAGCAGACCGTAAAACAAGCACTAGATAAAGGTCAAAAGCTTGCTGAGAAGGTTGCAGCAAAATACAAGAAGTAATAGTTAGAAATAACTAATACGAAGTAGGTAGCTCGGGTGAGTGTGATTAATCTTTCGCACTCACCACGGGCGCGACTAGGTAGTATTTTGTTTTTAGTTAGAAGTCATTAAGGAGGGAATTATGACGACTACCGCCGATAGCAAATTAGCAAATAGGCGCCGGCGTCTACCTCTTTACCCAGCATTAATTTTTACAATAATTTTGACTCAAATACCATTTTTAGTGACTCTTGGAATTTCATTATTTCATTGGAACATTATGTATCCAGATGAAACAAGATTTGCTTGGTTTGAAAATTTTCAAACTGTAGCTGCAGATGAAGCCATGCGAGCGGCAATAAAAAACTCAGTTATGTTAACAACTGGTGTTGTTTTTTTCTCGACAGCATTTGGACTTTTACTAGCGCTTTTATTAGATAGAAAATTTCGGGGCCGGGCTCTTCTTAGAATTCTTGTTATTACGCCATTTTTAATTACACCTGTTGCGGCGGCGCTTATATGGAAGCACATTATTTTTAACCCGATGTATGGAATTGTTAATGGATTTGCAACGCAGATTTACCAAAAGTTTGGTGGCGATAGTGTTGTTGTAATTGACTTTATCTCCCAAAGACCCCTTGTTGCAATTGCGGTGCCAATGATTTGGCAGTGGACTCCATTTATGATGTTAATCATCCTTGCCGGTCTACAAAGCCAACCTCCCGATATCTTAGAAGCAGCGGCTGTAGATGGTGCGAGCTCACGTCAAATTTTTCGCAGCATGACACTTCCGCATCTTCGCCAATATATTCAGTTATCAATAGTTTTAGGCACCATCTACATAATACAAAGTATGGATTTTGTTTTTACGATCACGCAAGGCGGACCCGGATCAGATTCAACAATTATTCCATATCAGATTTACTTAACACTATTTAGAAAATATGAATTTGGAGAAGCAGCTGCAGCAGGGGTGATTGTAATTATTCTTACTATTATTCTTTCCTCTTTTGCGTTCCGCTTAATTCGTAATCTCTTGGAGACTGAGAAATGAGTACTTTAAAAGTAAATAAGCCACGTCAAAAAACTAGTTTGGCTAGCCGATTCTCTCTTTCAACTTTTGCTTGGTTCTTGGGCTTGCTCTTCTTTTTCCCGGTTTTTTGGACACTATTAATATCATTTCGCCAGGAAGTGGACGCTGGAACATTCCCACCTAAATGGATAGCACCATTTACTCTTGAAAACTATGAAAAAGTCTTCAAAGTTGGAGCAAAAAGCTTTCTACTTAATTCTGCCATTGCCTCAATTGGGTCAACAATAGTTATTTTAGCCTTAGCTTTTCCTGCAGCGTACGCACTTTCGATTAAGCCAATTAAAAAAAGTAAAGATGTTTTATCTTTCTTTCTTTCAACTAAATTCCTTCCACCTATAGCAGCATTACTGCCAATTTACTTAATTCTTAAGGAGTTGCAACTATTAGATAATATTTTTGCACTCACAGTTTTCTATGTCGCAATGAATCTACCCCTTGCTGTCTGGCTTTTACGATCATTTTTAAAGGAAATTCCACGAGAACTGGTTGAAGCAGCAGAGCTAGATGGTGCATCAACCATAAAAATTCTTTATAGAGTGCTTGTACCTATATCTATGCCTGGAATTGCTGCTACTTCACTTATTTGCTTTATCTTTACATGGAACGAATTTTTGTTAGCAATCAATGTAACGGGATTTGGCGCGGCAACTGCGCCTGTATATCTGGTTGGTTTTGTTACTGCCGAAGGCTTATTCTTTGCTCAATTATCAGCGGTATCAATAGTAGTTTCTCTTCCAGTAATCATTGCTGGTTGGGCGGCACAAGATAAACTTGTGAGCGGACTATCACTAGGGGCGGTGAAATAAAATGAAAGCAGCAATCATCACTGGCATTGGCCAGATATCAGTTGAAACTGTTCCAGATCCAAAATGCGAAGATAGAGAAGTAATAATTGAGGTCGCAGCAGCTGGAATTT
>JAEMSA010000048.1 GCA_016463095.1 Candidatus Nanopelagicales bacterium | reverse complement strand
ACTGTTCAGTCAATCATAAATGGAGAAATCACTAACTTGAATGATCCACAAATTGCAGCTACGAATGAAAACTTTGAATTAATTGATCAACCAATTACATTGTTTGGAATAAACAAGCCTTCGACAAGTGATATTGCATATTTAGAATGGGTAGGACGCCAGACTGGCCAGAACGTCAACCAAGTAAAAGCAGCTGAGTTATTTGATGATTATGCAGTACTAGTTGAAAAAATGCTTGTCACAGAAGGAGCCTTTGCAGTTTTGCCTTCCAATGTTATTTTCGATAATGTTTTAACTTTTTCAAATTTAAGAATTCAAGATGTCGATGTTTTGTTTGAAACAAGTAGCTTTGGCTCTGCAGCCTCTCAGTTTGTAACAGAAGAACAAGGTGATGTTCTTAAAACAACATTAGATCCAAGCGTTACCCCTTTATTAGATGCTGGTCAAGAATCATCATCTGCTCCTTGGCAAGGGATTTCAATTTTTGATGTAGGAATGTGCACAGCTGATGATGCTGAGCAAAGTGTTAGGAAGTTCATGAGATTCATGTTAAGACTTGATACTCAAGGACAATTTGAAACGTTTGGCTATTTTCCATTAACAGAAAGTGTTAGATTAAAGGCCGCTGGAATAATTGGCAAGGTGTTACCTTCACCATCAATGGATCCAGCAACGTTAGGTTAATTTCTTAATCTTCAATAATAAATTTTTCAACTTTTTTTATTGTGACTTGGTTCATGATTATCGAGCGGTGAATCACAATTAATCCCGCAGGAGGAAGTGCAGCATCTAGTTCTTCGTAAGCTAGCTCTTCTGAAATTGCGTGCGCAAGACTTATAAGTACAGGTCTGTGACCACAGATAACAATTGAATCTTTTGACTTAGCAAGCTTTTTGACAAGTCGAACACCTGGTTGATTTTTCCCAGCCCAACCAAGTTCACTCAAATTTTGATGTGCCTCTAGTGAAATCTCTTTTGATGCCGCATATGGTGAGACAGTTGCAATACACCTGATTGCATCTGAAGAAACAATTTTGTTAACTCCAAAAGCACTTAAAAGATCAGTAATGAGTGGGGTTTGTAAGATGCCATCTGGTGTTAATGGCCTAAAATTGTCGGGCGGAACATTTTTGGAATATCGATCTGCCCACTCAACTCTTTTCTCTGACGTGGCATGGCGAAGTAAAATTAATGGTTTTGTTTTAACAGATCTAAAGGCCTCACGAGCTACATCTTTATCTACGTCATAAGTTAAAAGTTTTAATGCGGCTTTAAGTGAAACCCAAACTAATTGATCTGCTTCATCGTTAGGGATGAATTCAGAGTTTTCAATTAAAGATGCACGCCAGAAAAAGACTGTTTTAGGTAATCCTTCAAATATGTATTCTTGAGAAGTCAATGGTTGATGCAAAGTAACTTTAAGGCCAGTTTCTTCTAAAGTTTCCCTTACGGCTGTTGCAGGTGCTGTATCTGAGCCGTCAATTTTTCCTTTAGGAAAAGACCAATCTTGTCTGTGTGGTCTATGAATAACAGCAATTTTTTTATATAAGCCGAGACCTTTTACAATTACGGTTCCTGCGGCGTAAATATGGTCTTTATTCTTACTCGATGCCATTAATCCAAGCCTCTAAGATTTTTTCGCTTAATTAATTGTTCTTGAGCATCTTGGAGAAAATTTCCAAAAGCATCAAGGCTTCTTCTCATCCAGCCACCATTTTTGTCTAGAAGCCAATGCGCTGTTTCACTATTAATGTATAAATCTAATAACTCAGATAAATATGAAACGTGTTCCGTATCTTCAAGTTGAACAAGAGCCTCTACTCTTCTATCAAGATTTCTGTGCATCAAATCTGCTGAACCAATCCAAACTTCTTTACTCCCACCGTTAGTAAATTCATAAATCCTTGAATGTTCAAGAAAGCGACCTAAAATACTTCTCACAGTTATATTTTCACTAAGTCCTGGAACTCCTGGTTTAAGGGCACACATACCTCGGATCACCAAATCAACCTTTACTCCATAACTAGATGCCTCGTATAGTGCATCAATAGTTTGCTCGTCAACAATTGAATTACATTTAAATCTGATTCCAGAAGGTTTACCCGATTTACTGTTATCAATTTCTCTTTTAATTCTTTTAATAATTCCATCTCTAACAGAATGAGGGGCTACTAGTAATTTGTCATACTCATTGTTTGTGGAATAACCTGATAAAAGATTAAATAAATAGGCAATGTCATTTGTTATTTGTGGATTAGCTGTCAAAAGTCCTAAGTCCTCATAACCTCGAGCTGTTTTTGGGTTGTAATTACCAGTTCCTAAGTGACCGTATCGCTTAATTTTTTCATTTTCTTGACGAACCACAAGTGAAAGTTTGGCGTGAGTTTTTAATCCCACCACCCCATAAACAACATGAACACCTGCTTCTTCAAGTTTCCTAGCCCATGAGATATTTGCTTGCTCATCAAAACGAGCTTTAATTTCAACAATTGCCAGAACCTGTTTTCCATTGTGCGCTGCTTCAATAAGGGAGCTGACAATTGGGGAGTCACCTGAAGTTCTATAAAGAGTTTGTTTGATAGCAAGAACTTTAGGATCAGTACTTGCTTGTTCTAAGAATCTTTGAACACTTGTTGAAAAAGAATCATAAGGGTGATGTAACAAAATATCTCTAGTTTTCAAAGCCTCAAAGACATCAGGCGCACTTGCTGATTCAACGATTGCTAACTGAGGGTTAGTTCTTGGAATAAACTTAGCAAATTTCAAATCATCTCTATTTAGATTACAAATATCGTTTAGTCCACGAAGATCAAGGAGTCCAGGCAATCTAAAAACTTCATTTTCTGATGCTTCAAGCTCTTCTACAAGAAGCTCTAAGACGTGCTCATCAATATCTTCTTCAACTTCAAGTCTTACAACCGCTCCAAATTTTCTTTTAGTTAATTCTCGCTCTAAAGCATCCAAAAGATTTTCTGCATCGTCTTCCTCAACTTCTACATCTTCGTTTCTAGTCACTCTAAACGTGTGATGCTGAACAATTTTCATACCAGGAAAAAGTAAATCAAGGTGAGCTGAAATTACATCTTCTAGTGGAACAAATCTTTGACCTTGCGAATTTATTAATCTAGGAAAAGTCGGAGGAACTTTTACTCTCGCAAACAGTTCAGTGTCGTTCTTTGGGCTATTGATAACAACTGCCAAATTTAGAGACAATCCTGAAATATAAGGGAAAGGATGAGCAGGGTCTACCGCAAGAGGAGTTAAGACAGGAAATATTTTTTCAATAAACAAAGTGCCAAGGTTTTTCTTTTCATCCTCAAATAATTCATTCCACCGAATTATTCGAATATCTTTATCGGCTAAAAGTGGCCTAACGTCTTTTTCAAAAATTTCTGAATGCTTTTTTTGAAGTCGGTAACTCTCACTTAATACGGAGCCAAGCAGTTCTCGGGGAAGCATTCCACCGGCAGATCTAACGGCAATTCCTGCTTCAATTCTTCTTTTAGATCCAGCGATTCTTACCTTAAAAAATTCATCTAAATTACTCACAAAAATTGCTAAAAATCTGGCTCTTTCTAAAATTGGAATGTTTGGATCTTGAGCTAAATCCAAAACTCTTTCATTGAAAGATAGCCATGACAAATCTCTTTCCGAGAATCTTCCTTGCGGAAAGCTTTTTGTTTCAACTATCATGGTATTCATAATTTCAGCCTTAGGTAAACGAGCGGTAAAGTCTATCTAAACCCCAGAAATTAAATCCTACTTC
>JAEMSA010000047.1 GCA_016463095.1 Candidatus Nanopelagicales bacterium | reverse complement strand
ATCAATGACTGGCACACCAGTCCAGAAACTGGTCGTATCAATGCATCTAACCCATGCTCTGAATACATGCATCTTGATAACTCAAGTTGCAACCTTGCATCTTTGAACTTAATGAAGTTCTTAAAAGATGATGACACTTTCGATGCTGACAAGTTCAAGAAAACAGTTGAATTTGTTATCACCGCTATGGAAATCTCAATCTCATTTGCAGATTTTCCAACACCAGCAATTGGTCAAACCACTAGAGATTTCCGTCAACTAGGAATTGGTTATGCAAACCTAGGTGCATTGTTAATGGCACTTGGTCTTGCTTATGACTCAGATGCAGGAAGAGCTTTAGCTGGTTCCATTACTTCATTGATGACTGGTACTTCTTACAAGAGAAGTGCTGAATTATCAGCCATAGTTGGACCATATGTTGGTTATGCACGTAACGCTGATGCACACAAACGTGTAATTCGTAAACATGCTGCAGCAAATGATGCAGTAAAAATTGATAGCGAATTAGATCGTTCAGTTCATCAATTAGCAACACAAGTTTGGCAAGAAGCAATCAAACTAGGCGATGTTAATGGTTATAGAAACGCACAAGCAAGTGTGTTAGCACCAACAGGAACCATAGGTTTGATGATGGATTGTGACACCACCGGAATTGAACCAGATCTTGCATTGGTTAAATTCAAGAAAATGGTTGGTGGCGGTTCAATGCAAATTGTGAACCAAACAATTCCTAGAGCACTTCGTCGTCTTGGTTACACCGAAGAAACAGTTGAAGCAATTGTGGAATACATCGGTGAAAACGGAAACATCATTGATGCTCCTGGTTTAAAACCAGAACATTACTCAGTGTTTGATTGCGCAATGGGAATTCGTTTCATTAGCCCAATGGGACATGTGAAAATGATGGCTGCAGCTCAACCATTCCTATCTGGTGCAATTTCTAAAACCGTAAACATGCCCTCAACTGCCACAGTTGAAGAAGTTGAAGATGTTTACTACCAAGGTTGGAAATATGGTTTGAAAGCTTTGGCAATCTACCGCGATAATTGCAAAGTTGGACAACCTCTAAGTGATGCAAGTAGTAAAGAAGAATCATCTTCTACACCTCTAGGAATTAGTGCACTGCCAATTCGTCAACGCTTACCAAAATCACGCGCAGGATTGACAACCTCATTCTCAGTAGCGGGTGCTGAAGGTTACATGACAACATCTGCCTATGCCGATGGTCGTTTAGGTGAAGTGTTCCTAAAAATGAGCAAGCAAGGATCAACTCTTGCTGGCATCATGGATGCATTCTCAATTGCAGTGTCAATTGGTTTGCAATACGGTGTGCCACTTGAGCAATACGTGCAAAAGTTCACCAACATGAGATTTGAACCATCAGGAATGACCGATGACGAAGATATTCGTATCGCTCAATCTGTAATGGATTACATCTTTAGAAGATTAGCTCTGGATTATTTGCCAGAAGATCACAGAGGCGCGCTAGGTATCTTTACTGCTGAAGAAAGAAAAAATGCAGTCAACGAAACTTACGGCTCCCCAGCAGAAATTCAAGCCAGTACCACAGAATTTGTGCCAACTACAACACTTCCTGTTGTAGAAAAAACAAAAGCTGCACCAGCTAGAAGTTCCATGGAAGTTTTGGAAGCTTTAACTGGCTTAAAATCTGATGCACCACTTTGTATGACTTGTGGTGTGAAGATGAGAATGGCTGGATCATGCTTCGTCTGTGAAGGATGCGGTAACACCAGCGGTTGTTCATAAAACAAAAAAGTTAAGAATTAATAAGGCTGGGCTTAACCGCCCAGCCTTTTTATGTGTCGACTAAGTTAGGAATCTATGGGTGCAATCGAAGTTAATGGCATTGCATACCGACTTCCAACCGGTCGACTTTTATTTGACGATGTTTCATTTCGAGTTGGTGAAGGAATCACTGCAGCCTTAGTTGGTGACAACGGGGCAGGAAAATCAACTCTTTTCAAAATTATTACCGGTGTTTTAAATGCCGATGAAGGCTCAACCTCAGTTTCTGGTGGCTTAGGTGTGATGCCTCAGCTTCTTACTGGTGCGGCAAAAAAAGTTGAAGAACACGACACCGCTTTGGCATCCCTTGGACTAAATGCCACAGTGGCAGATGCACTAAAAGTTGTTTCGCCTAAAAGAATTCAAGCAGCAATAAAACATGTAGAAGCTTGTGAATTAGCAATGATGGAAGATGAAAGTGAAGATATTCAAATGAAATACGCCCATGCTTTGGCAGAATATGCCGATGCCGGGGGATATGACAATGAAATTTTGTGGGATGTTTGCTGTCAAGCAGCAGTTGGCATGGATTATGAAAAATGTAAATTCAGGGAATTAAAAACTCTTTCCGGTGGCCAAGCCAAGCGATTAATTCTAGAAGCATTGCTTCGAGGTCCTGATCAAGTGTTACTACTTGATGAACCAGATAACTATCTTGATGTACCAGCAAAAAATTGGTTAGAAGACCAATTAAAAGAGTCTTCAAAAACAATTCTGCTAATTAGCCATGATCGAACTCTTTTAACTAGAGCTGCTGATCGAATTATCACCATTGAAGGTGGAACTGCGTGGGTGCACGGTAAAGGTTTCGGTACTTATTACGAAGCAAGACAAGAAAGACATGAAAGATTAGGTGAGTTATTAAAGCGTTGGGAAGATGAACACCAAAGACTAAAAGACTTAGTGCAGACACTTCACATGCAAACCAAATCTTCTCCGGCGATGGCACCAAAATACCGTGCTATGCAGACCAGATTGAAAAGATTTGAAGAAGCAGGAGCGCCACAAGCACCCCCTCCACCACAACGATTAAAAATGAAACTCAAAGGTGGCAGAACTGCTGTGAGAGCAATTGTTTGTAAAGATTTGCAATTAACTGATTTAACTAAACCATTTGATATGGAATTGTTTTATGGCGAGAGAGTGGCATTTTTGGGAGGAAATGGAACTGGTAAATCTCACTTCTTAAGACTTTTAGGGGGAGATGAAACTGTCAGACACACTGGTGATTGGAAATTAGGTTCCAGAGTGGACCCGGGTTGGTTTGCGCAAACCCATGATCATCCTGAATGGAGTAGGAAAACCTTAACTGAAATATTGTGGGAAGAAAAATCTTTGCAAATCGCAGCTGCTGTTGGGACATTATCCCGTTATGGTTTAGGTGCTCAATCAGATCAATTATTCTTAACTCTTTCTGGTGGACAGCAAGCCAGATTTCAAATCTGTTTATTGGAACTCTCCGGTGCGACTTTGTTACTTTTAGATGAACCAACAGATAACTTAGATATAACAAGCAGTGAAGCACTTGAAGCTGCACTTGATGTTTTTGACGGAACTGTGTTGACTGTGACACACGATCGATGGTTTGTACAAAATTTTGACCGTTTTTTCCTCCTGGATAAAGAGGGCAACGTTAAGGAAGTCCAAGAGCCAGTTTGGACGTAGAATAAAGAGTAAGAAAAGAAGGTAAAAATGTCTAACAAGGGCGTTAGTGCACTTGAAGAAGTTAATGCTTACGTATTTAGAGCTGGCGAATTACTTAAACTTTCCAAAGATTTCGTTAAAGCTTTTTCAACTTCAGAACGTGAATTAATTATTTCGATTCCTTTAAGAAGAGAATCTGGTGGCATAGATGTTTTAACTGGATATCGAATCCAACATTCTTCAGCAAGAGGTCCTAGAAAAGGTGGAATCAGATATCACCAATCTGTTGATTTAGATGAAGTAAGAGCTCTAGCAAGTCTTATGACTTGGAAAACTGCGTTAGTTGATGTGCCATTTGGTGGCGGTAAAGGTGG
>JAEMSA010000009.1 GCA_016463095.1 Candidatus Nanopelagicales bacterium | reverse complement strand
CGAAAACTTTTAAGGCTTACGTGGTCCATCTTTTGGTGGCGGTCCACCATTTGGTTGTGGTGCACCCATTGCTGGCATCGGTTCAGCTGCGCGACCCTTAGCAATAGTTGCAGTGCCAGTGAAGCAACCAATTATGTATGGGAAATTAGTTGTTACGTGATAACCATATGATCCATCAGGTTGAGTGCGACCATTACATGTATCTAAAACATCACTGGATTTAGATGTTTTATAAGTGTAGGCACTCCAAGAATTTGTGGTGGGATTACCGGTTTTAAGGTATCCAGATTTCATCTTTGCAGACTTTGTGCATTTGCTATCTAGGCAACCAAGGGTGGTGTAAATAGGAAAACCATCTAGGGCATAACCCAGAATGGTTTGTTTGGATAAATTACATTGTTGAACCAAAGTAATTGCATGGTGATGGTATTCACGGCCAGGACCGGTGTGACCACCACAAGTGTCCATAATCTTGTTATAAACCGGATCACCATATTGCTGCCCAGTTGGAATTGGACCTTCAGTTGGTCCATAAATTGGTAAACCACTAACTGTAAATCCAAGGGTGCCTAAAACATTTTTAATAGTGGTAACAGATTTTGCTTTAACGGGATTTAATGGCACAGACCAGTTGAATTGTTGGGGTGCTAGTGCGTTGGGAGTTTTTGGTTCAAAAGGAAAACTAATCATTCCATTTGAAACCACTTTCAATTCGGTGCTGGAGCAAGAAACTGAGAGTGAAGGTTTTGCGTATCCGGCACCTGCTCCGACTGATTTTGACAAATTTGGGAATGCCGCTGTTGGGCATGCTTTAGCTTTTGCCGTGACAATTTCTGCCTGGCTTTGGCTGCTAAACATTACAAAGAAAACCACTAGGGATGAGAACACAGCAAATAGTAGATACTTTTTCACTATTTTAGGTTATCAGAGCCAGCCCAGAAAGGGATTTAGTAGGGGCTGAAATTAATTAAGTGTCATGCAACTGTTTTTACCTACTGCAGATTTATCAGCTTTTAAGCATTATCAAATAAAAGTGACTAAGTTGATTTAAGTTGAAAATGATTTTTACCCCACCACTAGGTGCGCTAAACTGAGGTCTAATTAACGCGATAGGAAAAGCAGTTGCCAACTAATCGAGATCAATGGCCGCCACACATTCAAGAAAGATATCCTCAACCAGGTAAACCTTGGTTTCTAGTAATTGTTGCAGCCATTTTTGTGTTGGTAATTGGTGCCTTTGTTACAACTGGAATTGCCAGGGTAATCAATCCTCCTTTAAGTGAAAAGTTACTCACTTGGGATGTTAAAGATAAAAACAATGTTGAAGTTATTTTTGAAATCACCAGACCAATTGATATGAATGTTTGGTGTTTAATTCGATCTCAGGATTTCTATATGACCGACCTTGGTTATGCCATCCTAGAAATTCCTCAAGACGGGGCTGATTACAAACAAATCAATTACGTATTAAAGACAGCTGCTGAAGCTTTTACGGTGGAAGTAATTAACTGTGACGAAGATCCAAATTCCACACTTTTTCCTACTCCACAATTTGCTCCTGGTGTTGATATCCCTCAACAAGATCCCCCAGCCGTTAATTCAGGCAAGTAAGTACAATTAGAGACTATGAATACTGCATCTACTTGGTTAACCCAAGAATCTTTTGATCGACTAAGTGCTGAACTTGTTGACCGATCAGGTCCGATGCGTTCTGAAATTACTAAGAAAATTGAATTAGCAAGAGAAGAAGGCGACTTAAAAGAAAACGGTGGTTACCACGCAGCTCGTGAAGAGCAAGGTAAAAATGAAGCACGAGTTCGTCAACTCAAACAAATGTTGGAAACTGCACAAATTGGAACTCCCCCTAGTGACACCGGCACAATTGCCATAGGTCATGTTGTGACAGTTGAATTTGCAGACGGTGACACTGAAAGATTTTGGTTAGTTTCCAGGGAAGAAGCAGTTCATTCAGCTATGGATGTTTATTCACCAGATTCACCATTAGGAAATGCTGTGTTAGGGAAAAAACAGGGAGATAATTCTGCCTTTGAATTACCAAACGGCAAAGAAATCACAATTACGATTAAAAAAGTTGAAACCTACCAGGCTTAACGGCTAGTTGCTTTTCTAAATTTCTTTCCCGCCAAAGGCATAAAAATCGCAGTAATGACAACTAACCAAATAATTGTGGTAATTATGGGATGTTGTAATGAAAACGGTGCATCTGGGGCAATTTGAATTGGGTAGCCAAACAAATATCGGGTAGCAGCCACAATGGAAGTAATCGGATTCCATTCGGCAAAAAATCTTAACCAAGTGGGCAAGGTTTCAGTTGGCACAAATGCGTTAGATAAAAACGTTAACGGAAATAACCAAGCAAAACCTGCTGTGCTTGCTACTTGAGGAGATGAAACTGATAAACCAATGGTGGAACCA
The DNA here is from genome assembly GCA_016463095.1 of Candidatus Nanopelagicales bacterium. Lineage (GTDB taxonomy): Bacteria > Actinomycetota > Actinomycetes > S36-B12 > UBA5976 > ATZT02. The sequence goes on along the minus strand of JAEMSA010000009.1, from coordinate 45,164 downwards.
ATCCAAGCCATTGAAAAACCGAAAGCTAATAACAACAGGTAGGCAAACACTGCATTAGCAAATCCACCACTTATTCTCCAACCGATTGCTAAACCAGTTAAAGACATAATGAACAAAGTGATAACACTTCTTACCAAATCAGCTAAATTCTGACCAAGTAACACACCTGTGGTGTTCATAGGTAAAGACTTAAATCGATCAATGATTCCTGAATTCATATCAGCATTTAAACCGATTGCAGCAGATGCACCAGCAAAAGCAATAGTTTGCACAAAAATTCCAGGAATTAAAAATGATCTATAGGAACTATCGCCCACATCAATTGCTCCACCGAATACGAAAGCAAAAAGCAGAATGAAAATTATAGGCTGAACCACATCAAAAAATAACACTTCGGGGTTTCTTCTAAATCTAAGTAAATTTCTCCACGCAATCACAGATGAGTCATGAAACAACCAATAAATCTTGCCGTGCTTGCTTGCGTATTGTTCAGTCATTGAACGTGAATTCATTATTTTCTTCCTTTTTTAGTTGCTACTGTTTCGTCTTCAACTTTGATTTCTTCAGCATGATGACCTGTTAAAGATAAGAAAACATCATCCAAGGTTGGTCTTCTCAGTTGGATTTCTTTTATTTCAATTTTGGCCATATCTAAAGCTCTTACCGCTTCCACAACTTTTACCCCGCCACCAGAAACCGGTGCTTGAACATGTTCGCCTTCCACCACAACTTTGCCACTGGCCATGCTTTGTAAAGCAACAGCAGCTTGAGACGCTTGTGCTTGGGCAACAACAACATCTATTCTTTCGCCACCGACTTGGGTTTTAAGTTCATCAGCTGTTCCTTGCGCAATAACTTTGCCTTTATCAATAACAGCAATTTTATTTGCTAATTGATCAGCTTCTTCTAAATATTGTGTTGTTAACAAAACAGTTGTACCTTCGTTTACTAAATTTTGGATTACATCCCACATCATCAGTCTTGATCTAGGATCCAAACCTGTGGTTGGCTCATCTAAAAATAAAATATTGGGATTAGCAATTAATGATGCAGCTAAATCAAGTCTTCTTCTCATTCCACCCGAATAAGTTTTAACTATTCTTTTTGAAGCGTCAGTTAAAGTAAAACGTTCTAATAAATCATTAGCTTTCATAACAGCTTCTTTCTTAGGCAACCTAAAAAGTCTGCCTAACATAACAAGATTTTCAATTCCAGTTAAATTTTCATCAACTGATGCATTTTGACCAGATAGTCCCATAATTTCGCGAGCATGTTCAGGATCATTAATTACATCTACTCCGGCAACAGTGGCGCTACCTGAATCAGGTGTTAATAAAGTTGTCAGCACTCTTACTGCGGTGGTTTTACCAGCACCGTTTGGTCCTAACAAACCAAAAACTGTGCCCTCTTCAACTTGTAAACTTAATCCATCAAGGGCTGTTACTTCCCCATATTTTTTAACTAAATTATTGGCTTCAATTGCGATTGACAACAAAACTCCAGATTTTTTTGATTAATTAAATATTACTTCATTTATTGAACTTGTGCATCGTGGCCTAAGGCCTTGATGTGATTTAAAACATCTTTCTCATGTTCTGTGCCACGAGTTTCCATTGTGATGTTTACCGCAACTTCATCAAGGGCAAGTAATGGGTCTGTTCTGAGATGAAATACATCCAAAATATTTGCACCGAGACTACCAATTTGGGTAAGCAAAAGTGCTAATGAACCTGGTTTATCTTTGATTCTGATTCGAACAGTTAAGTATCTTCCAGCAGAGGCTAGACCTGTTTGCATAATTCTTTCTAATAACAACGGATCAATATTTCCACCAGATAAAACAAGTGCCACTGGTCCTTCGAAATGTTTTGGATTAGCTATGAATGCTGCGGCAGCAGCTGCACCACCTGGTTCAGCTAATAGTTTGCCTCGTTCTAGGGTTTGTAATATTGCAACTGATAATTCACTTTCACTTACCGTAATAATTTCGTCAACATAATCTTGGATGATTGCAAAAGGTACATCTCCTGGTTTACCTACCGCTATGCCATCAGCAATTGTGTTCATAGATGTCAGGGCAACAGGTTTTCCTGCTTTTAGTGATTCTGGGTAAGCAGCAGCGTTAGCTGCTTGTACTCCGATTACTTTGACTTGAGGATTTAATTCTTTGATGGCTAAAGCTGTTCCTGCCAGCAAGCCACCACCACCTGTACACACTAAAACTGTTTTAACATCTGGCATTTCTTGCAAAATTTCTAATCCCACTGTGCCTTGTCCGGCCACGATGTGGGGATGATCAAATGGGGAAATAAATATTGCACCACTTTTTTCACTGGCCTCTTTGGCTGCAGTAATGGCTACATCTAATGTTTCACCAATAAATTTAACTTCTGCACCATAACCTTTTGTGGCAACAACTTTTGTAATTGATGCCCCTATTGGCATAAATACTGTTGATTTGATTCCCAGCAATTGTGCAGCTAAGGCAACGCCTTGAGCATGATTTCCAGCACTTGCTGCTACTACCCCTTTTTTTCTATCTGCTTCAGAAAGTTGAGACATTAAGTTATAAGCACCACGGATTTTGAAAGATCCAGCGCGTTGTAAGTTTTCTGGCTTTATTGCCACAGGTTTACCAATTTGTCTTTCTAGCCAACCTGCATTTATTAATCTTGTTGGACGAATAATTCCATTTAGTCTTTTTGCTGCTTCTTGAACATCATTGAGAGAAACTGAATGTTTATTAGTCATCTAAGTTTCTCCTCTTTTACTTACTCTTGGCTATCTGATTAAGTTTAAACTACTAACACCCCATAGGCTAGAACTCATTGTGACTTTATTGCAAACTTTAGGTCGTAAAATTCGACATAATCCGTGGTTACGGGGGCTTCCAAACGAAGTAGCCGTTCTCTCACTTATAGCTTTTTTCGTTGCGATCGGTTTTGGAATAGTTGCTCCCGCCATACCTGTATTTGCCAGATCTTTTGGAGTAAGTGCTCTGGCTGCAAGTTCTGTTGTTTCGGTTTTTGCATTTATGAGATTTGCTTCTGCTCCAATTTCAGGTTTATGGGTTAACCGATTTGGGGAAAGAATTGTTCTTACCACTGGATTGCTAATTGTTTCGTTATCAAGTTTTTTTGCTGGATTTGCGCAAGATTTTAATTACTTATTGATTCTTAGAGGTGCCGGTGGTTTAGGAAGCACAATGTTTACTGTTGCCGCTTTTTCGTTGCTGTTAAGAATTGTCGCTCCTGAAAAACGAGGGCGGGCTGCGGCGGCTTACCAAGGTGGATTTTTAGTTGGTGGATTAGCTGGACCTGCAATTGGTGGGATTGTGATCGCCATATCTTTACGAGCACCGTTTTTCTTTTATTCATTTACTTTGTTACTGGCTGCTGGAGCGTCAGCTTTCTTTTTAAATGCCCATGACAAACAAACTAACCAGCCTAAGGAAAGATCTAAAGTTTCAACTTCTTTGCAAGCTTTTGCTACCGCATTAAAAAACAGAGCTTATACAGCAGCACTTTCAGTTAATTTAGCTACCGGATTTGTTTCCTTTGGAATTAGATCATCTATTGTGCCACTTTTTGTTGTCGAAGAACTAAAAGCAAGTCCATCCTTAATTGGTTTTGGGTTCTTAGCCACAAGTCTTACCCAAGCTGCATTACTTTCTTATGCTGGAAAATCTACTGACCTTAAAGGCAGAAGACCTTCCATGATTTTTGGTACATCTGTTTTGTTTTTCTCAGTGATAGTTCTAGTGGCTTTTGAAAACACAACCGGTTATTTAATTTCCATGGCCATTGCCGGAATTGGTGCTGCGTTTATGGGTGCAGCTCCAGCAGCAGTGATCGGTGATGTAACTGGTGGAAAAAATAGTGGACCAGTTGTGGCAGCTTTTCAAATGACAAGTGATTTAGGTTTAATTATTGGTCCTATTGTTGCTGGTGCATTGGTTGATTCAGTTGGTTTTGGTTGGGCCTTCATGACCGGAGCACTTGTGTCATTGGTGGCAGTTTTCTTCTCAGTGATCATGCCCGAAACAAAACCTAAGAATGAAATCATTAATTAATTGGCGTTAAAGTAATTTATGCATCACAATTTAGGTAAGGAGAGATAAATGAATCAAACTGCTTACTTTGCCCTGGGTTGTTTTTGGGGTGCTGAGAGAAGATTTTGGCAAACAGATGGCGTTATAGAAACCTCTGTTGGCTATATGGGTGGTGCTAAACAAAACCCAAGTTATGAATTAGTTTGCACCGGAACTACAGGTCACGCAGAAGCAGTAAAAGTTGTCTTCGATGAAGCAGTTGTCAGTTATAGACAATTATTGGAAATGTTTTGGACCATTCATGATCCAACTCAAGGAAACCGTCAAGGAAACGATATTGGTTCGCAATACAGAAGTGCAGTTTTTTACACCACAGATGAACAAAAAAATGATGCTTTATTGACCAAAGAAATTTATGAAAAAGCCATCAAGAATGAAGGCTTTGATGCAATCACTACAGAAATAATTCCTGCAGCTGATCATATTTATTTTGAAGCAGAGGACTATCATCAAAAATATTTGAAGAAAAACCCTAATGGCTATGACTGCCATGCTCGAACTGGAGTATTTTTCCCAGCAGGTGTTTAAATAAAAATAGCCTGGTGATTTTTCACCAGGCTATTTTTTATGTTTCTAACTAGTCGCGACGACCTGCAAGGATTGCAAATAGTCTTAACATTTCTAGGTATAACCACACCAAGGTGACAGTTAAACCAAAAGCTAATCTCCATGATTCTTTTTCAGGCAAGTTCAAAGAAATTGCTTGACGAATTGATTGGAAATCAAGCATCAATGAAAATGAGGCAAGACCTACTCCAAATAGTGCTAGTAAAATTCCTAATCCACCAACACCGTAAAAGCCCCAACCGCCACCAACACCCGCGAAGGAAGCGATGAAGGAAATTACTGCGATTACCAAATAAGAAACCATTGCCACCATCATCATGCGGGTGAACTTGGCATCTACTTTGATGATTCCTGTTTTAAACAAAAAGAGCATTGTTCCAAAAGCAACAATGGTGCACATAATGGTGTTGCCCACAATGTTGGTTCCATCAGCTGCAAAAGCGTTTTGGTAAATGTAAGAAATTCCTCCTACAAATACTCCTTGTATCAATGCGTAGGCCAGAACCAAAATTGGTGAAACATTCTTTTTAAATGTGTTAACCAATCCAAGTACTAAACCTGCAATAGCCGCAATTATTGCCAAACCTGGTGCGTTCCAGCCCACAAAGGCACCGGCGAGCAATAGCGCCAGCATTGCAAAAGATTTCATAACTACGTCATCCATAGTTACAATGCGTTCTCCTGGCTTAGCAGGAGTTGTACCTGGAAAAGTTTTGGTGGAACTTTCAACTGGTGTTGAAGTTATTACAGTTCCTTGGTTGTTACCAAGAACGGATCCTGGTTTTTGAAAATCCGCATATCTACGAATAACCGGGTTTCTTGATTCCATGTCTATTTTGCTCTCCTTTAGAAAGTAGGGGAAATCTTAATTTCCTCTTATTTCAAAGTAACACGTTTCTATTTTTCGCGCGTGCCAACGTAGAGACTCACCACAACAATCAAGCCTCCCAGTGCCTGAATTGGGGTGGGTACACCTCTGCCCAGCAGGAAACCAAAGCCAATTCCGACAACTGGAATGGCATTCAAGGCTAGGGCCGAATATTTGGTTGGTATCAAAGCTGAGGCGTAATTGAAAAGCAAAAAAGGTATGGCCACACCAAATAAACCAGCTAACCCAGCAGCTAGCCAATATTTACTTTCAATGCTGTCAGCATTACTAAAATTTGATCCGGTACCAAAAAATATGACTAAAGCAAATAAAGTGCCAAAAAATAATTGCCCAAAAACCAGATCAACCACATTGTTCTCAGTGGCATAAATTCTGGCCACAATCACATAAAAAGAAGCACACAGCGCTGCTGCCAGAAATGCCATCACCCCTAGCCAGTTATCTACCCCACTGCTGCCAACTTGGGAAACCGCAATTACTACTCCAAAAAATCCCATCACGATTGATAAAGCAATTCGAAGCGAGATATGTTCACGTAAAAAGAGGGCACCAATCAAGGCAACAAAAAATACTTCGGTTGCCATCACGATTAAGCCGGTAGAAACAGTGCCGTTGGCATAACCAATATTTCCAAAAAGATAGGTAAATCCTGGTTCCAATAATCCCAGGGCTAAAGCGATCTTCCAACTCAGTTTTAGTTTGCGTGCTTTGATTGCTATATATATAGCAACAACACCAAAACCAATAGATATCTCCAGTAGCAGCAATTGTGTGATGCTGAATGCATCAAGTGCCATATCGGCGAAGGGATTGCCCAATCCCCAGGACAACATGGATGCAATCAACGCCACTAGTCCACGGGTAGAGATTTTGTTATTCATGTGACTCCAGAATAGTGCGCTGAGGCATGAGAATTCACAGAAAATAAGTCCAAAAAAAGTGGGTACTGATTGGATATTTTCATGGATATAGTGCGAGAATATTGGAAGTAATTCCACCCCGTACGGAGGATAAGTGGCAGCACGTAAGAAGTCAAAGAAAAGCTCAAGCAAGAAGAGCTCAAAGCGCAAGGTAGCAAAGAAGAAATCTGCAAAGAGACCTTCTAAGAAAAGAACAGCAAAGCGTAAAGTAACCAAGAAGAAATCTGCAAAGAAATCTTCAAAGAAAAAGGTTGCCAAGAAAAAAGTCGCTAAAAAGAAGAAGACTGCAAAGAAGAAATCTGCAAAGAAATCTTCTAAGAAGAAAACTTCAAAGAAAAGATCTGCAAAGAAATCTGCTCCAAAGGTTGCAGCACCAGTTGCACCAGTTGCAGATGACGCAGCACCAACACCATTCAATCCACTTAGCTGGTAATTAAAGCTAGTTAGTTGCTTGGTTAAACGTTTAAGGCCATTTCGCAAGAAATTGCGAGATGGCCTTAACTAATGAAAGTTGCCGAATGAAGAAGAAAATCTTAGTCATCATGACTGCTGTGACTTTTTCGTTTTTCTTAATTTCTCCTGCCAGTGCTTTTATTGCCAAAGCAAAATGTTCTGCTGATGGAACTAAATGTTCTAAAAAAGCAAACACTCAAGCCTTAAGAAACTTTGCCATTATGGACCAAAAACATTATTTAAACGAACATAATTTTCGTGTGTTAGGAAAATTTGGTCCCCCTGAGATGGCAGGCAAAGAATTTGCTGCTGCAAGCAAAATTTTGGGCTACAGTAAATCTGCTTACGGTGTTTGTTCTGAATTGTTATTACAAATGTCAAATCTTTATGCAGCTAGAGCTGCCAGCTATGACCCAGCAGATTTAGTTGATGTCAGGGCTAACCTAAATGGTCAAATCATTGCTTTAGAAGATCAACTTCATGCAACTTGTAATCAAGTAAAGATGCGTTGGTAATTTAGTAAGAAATTAGTTTTCCAGTAACTCTGTTTATAAAATCTGAGGGGCTTCCCACTGGTCCGATAATTCTTTCTACTAGTTTTCCTTCTTTATCAAATAAAAGTGTTATCGGTAAACCATTTATTGAGTAATAGTCTCTTAATAAACTTCTAGGATCTTGCACACTTGGAAAAGGTAATTGCCATTTGTAAGCAGCAGTAATTGAATCTTGCTCTTTATCTTGGTAAGCAATTCCTAGAAAGTTAACTTGATCGTTTAGTTTCTTAAATGCGGCATTAAATGCCACCGCATCATCAGCACACACTGTGCACCAAGAAGCCCACAAGCTAATTATTAAAGGCCGATCATTTGGTAGCCCTGCCAAATTAACCATTTCGTCATGACCTAAACATTGCAAAACTGCTGGTGCGATTTGATTTCTTGATTCGGTGGTAGCAATCTCTGATTTGGGACATTTTGGCATTAAATAGTTGGTGGCATCATTTTTGATAAAAGAACCGCGTGCAGAATTGCCACTGGAACAAGCTGTTACAAAAATTAGTGAAAGTAGTAAAAAAATTGATTTATTTTTCATGTTATTAACCAGATTACTCTAAAGAAAAAGACTGGCGGTTTCTTGTTCAGATTATGAACTAGAAACCGAAGAGATTTCTAATGGACCTAAATATTGAAGTAACAGCGGTTACCACTGTTTGCACCGGTCCAGCAGTTTTGACTTGAACTGGAGCAGCAGCAGGCGAAGCAGCACTTGTATTTGTTCCTGAGTTGTCTTTAACTTCGATTCCTAAAGCTTCCTTGGTGATTGCAGCAGGTGCTGGGGTTGCCGTAATTGTTGGTGCTGGGGTATTGCTGCCTGCGACAATTTCAACTGTTACTGAATCAGAATCATAATATTCATCTGGTCCATCTTTGACATAAGCAAAAACATTTAAAGTGTAGGTGCCAGGTTTTTCATAAACATGGGTTTTAGGTGCTGCGGCTGGTTTTTGTAAATCATCTTTACTACCAAAAGCTGTGCCATCACCGTAATTTATATAAATAATATTCTTTAAAGCAAAGGGTCCAATGGCAGCTAATACTTCTTCAAAGTTGAATTTAGATGGTGAACCGGCTGCAGCCGGGGTAACACTGAAATTAGGAATTGATATCGAATTATCTTCACCTGCTGCATCTTGATCTTCTAGCGCTGTACATTCCCAAGGAAGTGCTCCCCCATTGGGCGTGCAATCAACGAAATTCGTATCACCTGCAGCTAGTTGACATTTAGTACCAAATTTCAATCCATCTGAGCAAATAGGTAGATCTGAATCCACCAATGTGCACTTTAAATTTGGTTGACCGGATTCATCTACTGTGCCCGTATCAACACAAACTGGTTGTGGTTCTGCAACAGCTGGAGTGGTTGAAAAAGCAACACTTGAAAACACAAGAGTTAAAGTAAGCAATATGGTGCGAAGTTTTTTGGAATTAAATTTCATTACTAAATATTAACATCGACTTGTGCCCTCGGTGGGACTCGAACCCACACTGTGCAGATTTTAAGTCTGCTGCCTCTGCCGATTGGGCTACGAGGGCAATAGGAACAGATTACTTTTAGGTTGTAATCAGTTTGCGAGCGGTTCCAAATACTTGATCCAACATCGCTTCGGTAAGTCTGCCAGTAAAGGTATTTTGCTGACTTGGGTGATAGCTAGCCAAGAGTGTGATTTTATGGTTTTGCTTTAGATAAACACATTTTGCACCATGGGAAAACTTAACTTTTTCTTGTGGAATAAATCCTTGTTCCAGCAAAATATCTATTGCTGCCTTCCAGGCAAAGCTTCCTAATGCCACCACTGCTTGTAAATCTTTTTCAATAAATTTCCACTCTAAATCCATCCACTTATTACAGGTATCTCTTTCTTTAATGGTTGGCTTATTATCTGGTGGGGCACATCTAACAGCAGTTATTACCCGAGCTTGCGTTAATTTTAAACCATCTTTTTTGTTTAATGATTGAGCTTGATTAGCAAAACCTGCTTTATGCATGGCTCTAAATAACCATTCCCCAGATCTGTCCCCGGTGAAAATTCGACCAGTTCTATTAGCACCATGTGCTCCTGGAGCAAGACCAACTACTAAAAGTTTTGGTTTTTTGTCCCCAAATCCTGGAACAGGTTTTCCCCAATAAGTTTCATTTTCATATGATTTTCTTTTTTCTTTCGCCACATCTTTAGTCCATTTAACAAGTCGAGGACATTTCTTACAGTTACAAATTGCTTGTTCTAATTGGGTTAAATTCTTTATTGGACTTGCGACCAAGTAACACCATCCAAAATATCTCTTTCACTGGCAATTAAGGTTTTGGCACCAATTCCTTTCATAACTTCATCTAAAACAATGCAACCTGCAGTAATTACTTCAATTCTTCCCTCATGCATATAAGGCAAAGCGCCTCTTTGGGCAGGAGTTAAGGAAATAAAATCTTGCGCTGTTTGGCTGATTTGTTCAGCAGTAATAATTGCTCCATGTAACACATCTGGGTCATAAGTTTTTAGTTTTAAAACATGGGCAGCAACTGTGGTGATGGTTCCGGCCACGCCCACAACAGTTTGTGCAGTTTTCCAATCAACTTTTTTAGCAGCTTCCTTTAAAGCGTTTCTTACATCTGTTCTGATGGCTAATTCTTGTTCTGTGGTTGGGTTTCCACCGGGAGTGTGTCTTTCAGTCATGCGCACACAACCCACATCCATGGAATAAGCACCGAATGGATCTTTGTCACCAATTACTAATTCGGTTGATCCTCCACCTAAATCAATAACCAGAAAAGGAGCAAGATGTTTTTGTCTTAAAGATCTGGTTGCCCCATCAAAAGATAAAGCAGCTTCTTCCACGCCAGCTATTACTTCTGGAACAATTCTTAATCGATCAATAACACCTTTAATAAACATGGCTTTATTTTGAGCATCACGGGTGGCACTTGTGGCCACAAATCGAACGTGTTCCACATTATGTTTCAGTAATAATTGTTCATACTCATCGACTGCTTTAAAAGTTCTTTCTAAAGCACGAGGTGAAAAAGCGTTTGTTTTATCAACACCTTCACCTAAGCGCACAATTCTCATTTCTCGTATTACGTCAGTTGCAATGTTTGTTGAAGAATCAATATCAGAAATTAGTAAACGAATTGAATTGGTTCCACAATCAATGGCTGCCACTCTTTTCATAAATCTTCCTTCACACAAGTTTTAGTAGCCCAATTACCAAGTCTTACTAAAGCATCATCTCCTACCGGATTAATTCCTGGTCCTACTGCCAAAGAATGCGCCACTAAAGCGTGTAAACATTTAACGCGATTAGGCATGCCTCCTGCTGAAATTTCTTTTATTTCCTCGACCACACCGTGCTTATCTCTCCGAGTTAAATAATCAACGTGTGCTTTTTCGTATTTTTCAGCAAAGTCTTTATCACTAACTAATCTTTCTTCATATTCCTTCATCAGTCCTGATGCTTCTAAAGTTCCGATCATGGAATTTAAATTGGCGCAGGTTAAATAGAAATGCGTAGGGAAAGGTTCGCCGTCAGGTAATGCTGGTGAAGTTGTCACCACAGTTGGTTTGCCACAGGAACATCGGTTAGCAACCTCAATTACTCCTCGAGGTGTTCTGCCTATTTGCACAGTGATGTCAGCTATATCTTTTGGAGCAAAACTCATTTCGGTGCATTCGGTCTAATAACTGTGGTTTGATTTTCGTTAACAACTTTTTGTCCCGTATCTGCTTCTAACCAGGAATCATAAAGATTTTTGTACCAAGGCTGTGGTGGTAATGGTTCTCCAGCCCAAGCAGTTGTAGCAGGTGAGTTTGAAGTTACCTCTGGACTAGCGTCTAAACCAATTACTGAAAAAACTATTTCACCAGGCATCACATAATGTAAACGAGCTCGTGCTTGGGAAGCAATAAATTCTGGGTCATTCCATTTAAGTTGAATTTCTCTTAATAATTGAACCTGTTTTTCACTTTGTTGAACTTGAATTTTAAGTGCAGTAATTCTTGCTCTTTGCGCAACTAAATCTCTCACCGGGGAGGCCAGCATCAGGATTAAAATGATGATCGCAGAAAGCAAAACAACTAAGCGACCATTGATTGATGGTCGCTCTAGTTTTGTTTTTCTTTTCATACCTACTAATAAACCGCGTTAGAATCGTGGAAATGCGGAACGACCCGCATAAACAGCAGAACTTCCTAGTTCTTTTTCGATTCTTAGCAATTGGTTGTATTTAGCTACCCGTTCGCCTCGTGCTGGTGCGCCGGTTTTAATTTGACCACCCTTAGTGGCCACTGCTAAGTCAGCAATTGTGGTGTCTTCGGTTTCACCTGATCGATGACTCATCATGGTGGCAAATTTATTTTCTTGGGCAAGTTTAACTGCGTCGAGTGTTTCAGTTAATGAACCAATTTGGTTTACTTTAACCAAAAGCGCATTTGCGGTTGATTCTGAAATACCGCGTTGCAATCTGGTTGGATTTGTGACAAACAAATCATCACCCACTAGTTGAACTTTGCTTCCCACCACATCTGTTAAGTGTTTCCAACCGGCCCAGTCTTCTTCGTTCATGCCATCTTCAATTGAAACAAGTGGGTAATCAGAAACTAACTTTGAGTAATAATCGGCCATCCATTCAGAAGTTCTAGCTTCTCCTTCGAATGAATATTTTCCATCTTTATAAAATTCGGTAGCAGCAACATCAAGTGCTAAAGCAATTTCTTCACCTGATTTAAAACCGGCTTTAGCAATTGCTTCCAAAATTAGATCAAGTGCGGCACGGTTATTTGGTAATTGAGGTGCAAAGCCACCTTCATCGCCTAAACCTGTGGCAAGTTTCTTACTCTTTAATACCGTTTTCAAAGCGTGATAAACCTCAACACCTGCCTGTAAAGCATCAGAAAAAGTTTTGAAACCAATTGGGGCAATCATGAATTCTTGAATTTCCACATCAGTGTCAGCATGAGCGCCACCATTAAGAATGTTCATCATGGGCACTGGTAACAGATTTGCATCTTTACCACCGAGATATCTAAATAGTGATTCGTTAGCTGAAGCTGCTGATGCTCTAGCTACTGCTAAAGAAACACCTAAAATTGCGTTAGCACCCAGTTTTGATTTGGTTGGTGTGCCATCAAGATCAATCATTATTTGATCAATTTTTCTTTGCTCAGTTGAATCTAAACCTTTAACTTTAGGAGCAATTTCACTTTCAATTGCCTTAACAGCTTTTAATACCCCTTTGCCGCCGTATCTTTTTTCACCATCGCGTAATTCGTGTGCTTCGAAAGCACCAGTTGACGCACCTGAGGGGACACCGGCTCGGGCAAGAGTTCCGTCGGATAAACCGATTTCTACTTCTACAGTTGGATTTCCACGAGAATCTAATATTTCACGGGCAGTTACTTTTTCAATCGTGGCCACTAATTACTCCTATTAAGTTATTTTCTTGTACCTTCATCATACCTTCGAGTGGTGCAGTCAATAGAAGTGTGTAAATTTATGAGCATGCTTGCACCGGAATTGACCTTTGGACCACCTGACACCATTTCAAATGATTTAGGTTACTTTGGTCCCGAAACAATTACTTGGAAAATTCATTCTGATGTGATGGCTGTGGTGGGTGGAGTTAGAGCATTATTGTTGCAAGCCTTAGAACCAAAAGCATTTGGTGGTGTCCAAGCACATTCTAATTATCGTGAAGAACCTTTTGGCAGATTACTAAGAACTGCTGAATACATCGGCATTATTTCTTTTGGCACAAAAGAAGAAGCAGACAGAGTTGCCTCAAAAGTAAGAGCAATGCACAAAGCTTTAGGACTTGATGTTCCTGAATTACTGTTATGGGTTCATAACGGTTTCACAGATTCTTTACTTGATATTGCGATGAGATCTGGAATGAATTTTAGTAAAGCAGATCAAGATAGATATGTGAAAGAACAACTAATTGCAGCTAAATTAATTGGTTTAGATCCAAGTATTTGTCCATCAAACACTGATGAATTAAAGGCTTATTATGTTAATAAGCGTAATGAATTAGTGGCAGATAAAGCTGTTAGACAATCTGCTCGATTTATCTTTTTACCTCCCATGACTAAATTCTTTAGATACCTAACCCCTTCCCAAATAATGTGGGCAATAATGGTCAGTCTTTCATTTGCGTCTTTGCCTAGATGGGTAAGAAAAATGTATGGAGATTCCTGGCGAGGTTCAACATTGGCAGGACCAAGATTTGCTGATGCTTCCACTAATTTAACTTTAAAGATTTTAAGAAAATTGTTGTTAAAGCTACCTAATAAAGCTAAAAAGGGACCTCATGTGCAAGCAGCAGAAATACGTATGCAAAAGAAGATTAATTTAGTTTTCTGATCTCTTAATTTCTGTTCGATAATCACTGATAGCTTTTCTTAACGCCGCTTCTGCATCAATTTTCTTTTCGTTACACATTGCCACAAATGACAACAAAAATTGACCTACTTCTGCATCACTGTTTAATTCAGCTTTGACACTGTTTAATACCGGTGATTCAACAACCTGAGCAATATTTTCTTTCACATTTTTAACTCTGGTGATCAATTTGTCAGCATGCATTAGAGCCGGCAGTGCGATGGGAACCCCATCTGTGATGGAAGTTCTGCCTTTTTCTTTTCTTTTAATTTGTTCCCAATTGGCCTCAACTTCTTCTTTACTTAAATCTCCAATTTCACCAAATATATGAGGATGGCGCTTCATGAGTTTGTTAGTTATTACATTTGCAACATCGTCAATATTAAAAGGATCTAATTTGTCTTCTTGCGCAATTCGAGAATGAAAAACTACTTGTAATAAGACATCACCTAATTCTTCTCTGATTGCTTGTCGATCCCCTGACTCAACAGCTTCAGCAAATTCAAAAGATTCTTCTAACAAATATTCGATTAAACTTTGATGAGTTTGTTCATTGTCCCAAGCGCAACCATCTTTGGATCTCAGAATTTCCATTAATTCAATTAAGCCTGCTACCCCATTTTTACTTGGGGGATTATGTTTTGCCATTTAATTAAGGGTTTGTAAGTAGATCAATCGGCTTTGTAAATGCAGGTTCACTTAATTCATTAGCAGGAGGTGCGATTGATCCATTTTCGGAAACCCAGGAACCAAAACGGGGATTGATTTTAATTTTTTTAGAATTTGCAATCTTTAAAAGTAAACCCTCACCTCTTGCTTTTTGTACTAATGCGGGTGCATTTGGTTGAAGGACTTTACCTATTGCTTCAATCGCGCGATTTTGACTCAATACTTCTTTAATTAACATTGGTGGCACATTTCTTGATCCAGCAAACACAGCCAGTGCCTCTGCTCCACCAGATTGTTTTTCTAAAGCTTCATAATCTTTAGCAACTAAACTTTGGTCAACAATGGCATTTGATTCAGCAACCGCTTCACTAATAATTTGACCAATAATTAACCGAGCAAGAATACCTCTTGTTTGAGCAGTTCCTTGATCATTATTTTCAATGGGCACAACAGCTCTTAAATCATCCAAGTAAACACTTAATTGATCAGAAGTTATTCGAGTATCTCCCACAAATGCGGCTGTTCCTGGGTTTTGTTGACCACAGGCAATAAGAACACTGGAAACAAAAAGTAAGCCCAATACTTTCTTTAGTTGCTTCTTCACGGTGTTCCCTTCAATTCGTCTTCAAAAACTTGATTGAATAAATCTGTAATCCAATCAAGTAATGCTTGATTCTTTAATACTTGACCATTAACAAGTGCTGTTAATGGTGCAGGTACTTGAATCGAACGTACCGTTGCACGAACTTGGGTTCCTGGGTACAGGCGATTAAGTCTAAGGATTCGCGATTCTGGTAATTCAAGTGGTGCAAATCTGATAACTTTTCCTTGTTGCACAATTTCACTAACGCCTACTTTTCGAGCCAGTACCCGTAATTTGGCAATAGCTAACAAGATCTCTACCGGGGAACCAAATTTGCCGAATCTATCTAATAGTTCTTCAGCAATATTTAATACTTCAGATTCAGCAGTGACTTCTGCTAGACGTCGATAAATTTGCATACGAAGTCTTTCTTCTTTGATGTAATCATGTGGAAGATGAGCATCAAGGGAAAGCTCAATTTTGATTTCTGTATCAACTTTGGGTGCTTCACCTTTTGCTACCGCTAATGCTTCCCCAACTAATCTGACATATAAATCAAATCCAACTTCAGCAATATGACCTGATTGTTCGCCACCCAAAATGTTTCCAGCACCACGAATTTCTAAGTCTTTTAAGGCCACAGCCATTCCTGATCCAAGATCTGTGTGTTGTGCGATTGTGGCTAACCGGTCGTAAGCATTTTCAGTTAAAGGTTTTTCTTCGGGATAAAAGAAATATGCGTAAGCTCTTTCTCTGGCTCTACCAACTCTGCCTCTGATTTGATGTAGCTGAGATAAACCAAAAACATCAGCTCGGTCAACAATTAAAGTGTTGGCATTTGGAATATCTAAGCCTGATTCCACAATGGTGGTGGAAACTAACACATCATATTTTTGGGCCCAAAAATCTATAATTACTTGCTCTAATTCATGTTCATTCATTTGGCCATGTGCAATTGCAAATTTTGCTTCTGGCACCAATTCTTGTAATTCTTGGGTGATTCGATTGATACTAGAAACTCTGTTGTGAACAAAAAATACTTGCCCTTCACGCAATAATTCTCTTCTAATTGCTGCAGCCACTTGTCGTTTGTCATAAGCGCCCACAAAAGTTAACACCGGTAAACGATCTTCTGGTGGTGTTTGAATGACCGACATTTCCCTGATACCGGTTAAAGACATTTCTAAGGTTCGAGGAATAGGTGTAGCTGTCATTGTTAAGAAATCAACATTTGTTTTTAAAGCTTTTAGGTGTTCTTTATGTTCCACCCCAAATCTTTGTTCTTCATCAATCACCACTAAACCTAAATCTTTAAATCTGACATCAGAGGTTAATAACCGATGTGTGCCAATCACCACATCAACTGTGCCATCAGCAATTCCTGCAAGTGTTTCATTTATTTCCTTGGTGCTTTGAAACCTTGATAATGGTTTAACTTTTATGGGAAAAGGGGAATATCTTTCACTGAAAGTATTGAAATGTTGCTGCACCAATAATGTGGTTGGCACAAGTATTGCTACCTGTTTTCCGTCTTGTGTTGCTTTAAAGGCAGCACGCACAGCAATTTCGGTTTTGCCATATCCCACATCACCGGCCACAACTCGATCCATGGGCACAGTATTTTCCATGTCTTTTTTAACTTCGTTTATGCAGGAAAGCTGATCAGGTGTTTCTACATAAGCAAATGCGTCTTCAAGTTCTCGCTGCCATGGAGTATCTGCAGAAAAAGCAAAACCTTTTGATGCTTGTCGGGCAGCATAAAGTCTGATTAATTCAGCAGCTATTTGCTTAACAGCTTTTCTGGCTCTGCCTTTAGTTTTCTCCCAATCAATTCCACCTAAACGACTTAGCGCAGGTATTTCACCGCCAATAAATTTAGTGATTTGATCTAGTTGATCGGTGGGTACAAATAATCGATCTGCGGGTTGTCCTCTTTTAGATGCCGCGTATTCAATAACTAAATATTCTCTGGTGGCTTGGCCAATAGTTCGACTTGTCATTTCCACATATTTACCAACACCGTGTTGTTCATGAACTATGTAATCACCTGGAACCAAAGTTAAAACATCAATACTGTTTTTTCTTTTGGTGGGTAATTTGGAAACATCTTTCATACTTGATCTCATGCCCACAATGTCTGTGTCAGAAATTACTAATAATTGTTGTTCGGGCAATGAGAAGCCGTGAGAAATATCAGAAATATAGATATTGACTAAGTTGTTTGCTAATTCATTATCAGTTATTTTTGCTGCTAAATCAGCGCCTGATAATTGTTCCAAATAACGTTGAGCTGATCCTGCCCCTGCTGAGGCAATAACAATTTTCCATTTAAGACTTAATTTGTTTCGAAGTTCTGTTATAACAGCAGTGAAATCTCCCCTGAATCCATCCAGGACCCGGGCTTTCAAATCAATGACATCAAAGTTTTTCTCATCATCAACATGACCTACAAAGGGGCTGACTTGCCACCATTTTAAATCTTTTTGTAAAGCATTTTTCTCTAATGTTGCTAAATCTTTAAAACTACCTAAAGCAACTTCTTGTGGAATATTTCCACCCAGAGATGCACTCAGCCAAGCAGCGTTCAAAAATTCTTCAGAAGTTTTTAGAACTTCTGCTGCCCTAGTTTTTACTTTTTCAGCATCACTTAATAACACCACACTGTTTTTAGGGAATAGGTCTGTAAATAGTTGTAATTTTCCAACTGGTTCAAATTCTTCATTTAAAAATGGTTCATAACAGGCAGGTGCCCATAGTCCGTGCGGAGCTATTTCTAAACTTCTTTGATCTGCTACTGAAAAGTTTCTTATTTCTTCAACATCATCGCCAAAGAATTCCACACGTAACGGGTGCTCATGTCCGGGCACAAATACATCCAGAATTCCACCACGCACAGCAATATGCCCGCGTCTTTCTACCATTTCAACTCGTTCATAACCAATTTCCACAAGTTTGGTAACAGCTTGGGTTAAATCAATAGAGTCACCAACATTAAGAGCTAATGGTTCAATTTCTGCTAATGAGGCAAGCAATGGTTGCATCAAAGATCTAACTGGGGCAACTACCACATCTAATTTTGCTGCTTCTTTGAATTTGTCATCAGGATGAATCAGGCGTCTGATAACACTAATTCTTCTTCCCACAATGTCTGATGTTGGCGCAATTTTTTCGTGCGGAAGTGTTTCCCAAGCAGGAAATTCTGCTACAGACAAATCTTTATGCCACAGCTTTAAAGCATGTGCTAAATCTTCTGCCTCCCTGGCATTGGAGGTCACAGCTAATAAAACTCCTGCTGAGTTCTTTGCGACGTGATTGGCAATAATAGGAAATAGTGAATTGGGGCTAGCAATTTTGTAAGTTGATTCACTATTTAGTGCTTGAGCAATTTTAAGCCAAGGTTCAACTTTGGTTATTTCTTCCAATACTAATTTTAGACTCATGCAACTGCCTGTAACACAACCTTGAGTAGTTCAGGACGACAAATGATGACATTTTCCACACGGACATTTTCTTTATTTAGTATCAGCGGATTACCTTTAATGTCGCATACTGATAGTCCTCCAGCAATAGCAATTGCTAAAGGTGCAGCAATATCCCATTCATAAAATCCGGTGGTGTGCACATACAAATCGGCATT
The DNA here is from genome assembly GCA_016463095.1 of Candidatus Nanopelagicales bacterium. Classification (GTDB taxonomy): domain Bacteria; phylum Actinomycetota; class Actinomycetes; order S36-B12; family UBA5976; genus ATZT02. The sequence continues at coordinate 26,406 of JAEMSA010000009.1, read as the reverse complement.
ACCTTCCAATATTTGTACAACTTTGGCACCAACTGAGCCCACACTCTTAATTTCTACTCCACCAAATACTTCATCAAAAATTGCTGTCAGCTTGGGCATTTCTAATGGTGGTCTTGACCCAGAAACCAATAATCTGGGAATTTCGTGTGATTTAGTTGCTGTTATAACTTTTGAAGTGTCATAAATTGTTTCTTGAATTGGCATCGAAACTGCAGCCGCAGAAATATTTGCACTTTGCGGGCAATCTTTTTCCCATAACGCAATTTGCACAGCAAAATCGTTTCTATTGTTTGCGAAATAGAAAGTTCCATCCAGAGGATCAATAATCCAACATCTTCTCGAATTAAGCCTCGCGGTTGGATCAGTTCCTTCTTCACTTAATACCAAATCATTTGGTCTGGCCTGTGCAAATGAATCCATCAAAAAGTTATGACTTAAACGATCTGCTACTTGCCCGTATTCTTTTCTTTTGGTCACATCTTCTGGCACAGGATTATTTTTCCTGTGCTCTGCCAGTATTTTTCCTGCTTCAATAGCTAATCTTCGAGCCAGTGCTAAATCAGATTCATCTTTCATTTAGGCATTACCGTTGTTTAAATTTTGTGCCTGATCTACACCTAGGTTGACAATGTCGGATAAAGATTTTGCCCCGAATTGTAAATAATCTGTCATTTGAGATTTTTCAAAGAAATTAAAAGGTTTTAAGACAAAGTCACCTGGATCCATTGGTCCTGGTGGTCGACCAATTCCTAAACGAATCCTAATAAATTCTCCTGAATTAATTGAGCCTCTAATTGATTTCAAACCGTTATGGCCGTTATCGCCGCCACCTTGTTTGATTCTGATTTCACCAAATGGCAAATCTAACTCATCGTGTAATACCACCATGTTTTCTACCGGAATTTTATAAAAATTCATTAATGCTGAAGTTGGTCCACCGGATTCATTCATATAACTTCTCAATGTTGCTAACACAACTCTTTTAGTACCTAATCTTGCTTCGCAAACATCTGAGGTGACTTTTTTGTTATGGGCTAATTTTTCACCTAAGTCACTAATGACTTGGTCGATTATCATTGCCCCAACATTGTGGCGAGTATTTTTGTAATCAGGCCCGGGATTGCCTAGGCCAATGACTAACCATGGTGAGTCAGTCATTTACTCGCCTTACTTTGTTGTTTAGGTTTTTAAACCTTAATTATTTTTTGTCTTTATCCGCTGGTGCATCTTTAGCATCAGCAGCAGGAGCTGGAGCAGCGGTTCCATCAGCAGCAGGTACAGCGGTTCCATCAGCAGCAACGGGCACAACAGCAGCAACTTCGCCCAGATCCATTTTGGACTTAGCAGCAATTTCCAGACGAACTTTAAGAGCAGCAGCAGCAATTTCATCAGCTCTGTCTGCCAAAGCTAATCTTTCTTTTTGCTCTTTTTCGTTTAAGACAACTAAGTCAACGTGTTTGTAAATTGGCTTAATGGGATCTTTTTGAATTTCTCTTGGAGCAACCACAAATTTTTGGCCATCAAGTTCCAAATTAATTGTTACGTAAGGAACACGCAAAATTAATGATGCACTGTGATGATCTAGTGAAACGTGAACTGGTGTTTGGTCTTTGCCATAAACAACAGCTGGAATGCGATCGTTTTGACGATCACGACGTGATGCACCCTTACCGAAGTTGTCTCGTTTTTGGGCACTGAGTGAAAATACTGTTTCTTTTTTAGCCATAATTAATCGAACCTTTCCGTCGATCACGGTGATCTAGTCACCCTCGCCGAATTGCGTAATTAGCAGATTACCGGTGGTGCATTTTCAGGTTGCCTTCGAGGTCAAATTTGTTCTAAAACAGTGAAGGTTGTCTTTCATCAAACAAGCTAGTCACAGATCCTTCATGGAAAACTTCTCTAACTGCATTGGCAATCATTGGGGCTATCGGCAAAATGGTCAATTTATTAAATCTTGCTTCAGGAACAATTGGCAAAGTATCTGTTACTACTACTTCGGCGATACGGGAGCCTTGCAGTTTTTCTGCTGCTTTACCGGACAAAATTCCGTGAGTGGCCGTAACTATTACTGCTTTGGCACCGTATTCAAATAAAGTTTCCGCAGCTTTCACAATGGTGCCACCGGTGTCGATCATGTCATCCACCAGCACACAAACACGATCTTTAACTTCACCCACCACTTCAAACATTTTTACTTCGTTTGGTACATCTGGATCTCTACGTTTGTGAATGATTGCTAAAGGGGAACCAAGAATATCTGTCCAACGTTCAGCAACTCTTACTCGACCTGAATCTGGGGAAACAATTGTTATTTCGCTTCGATCATATTTTGATTGCACATGTTCAGCCAAAATTTTAATTGCGAACAAATGATCCACTGGTCCATCAAAGAATCCTTGAATTTGGGAGGTGTGCAAATCAACTGTCATGATTCGATCAGCACCAGCTGTTTTAAGTAAGTCAGCCATTAGTCGAGCAGAAATTGGTTCACGGCCTCTGTGTTTTTTATCTTGGCGGGCATAACCGTAATAAGGCATGATCACTGAAATTCTTCGAGCTGATGCTCTTCTTAAGGCATCAACTAGTAGTAGTTGTTCCATGATCCATTTGTTAATGGGGAAAGTGTGTGATTGCAATACGAATGCATCTGTACCACGAACTGATTCTTCGAAACGAACAAATATTTCACCATTAGCAAAGTCATAAGCAGAAAGTTTTGCTAACTCCACACCAAGTTCGCGAGCAACGGCTTCAGCTAATGCTGGGTGGGAACGACCTGTGGCAAGTAGAAGCCGCTTACTGGTTACGGTTTCTATATCGGCCACTTGAATCCCTTTTCTCAAGAAAGATTTCTAGGTGGTGCTAACTCTAATTCTGTCGGTTACTTATTTGGCTTCTTTGCTCGGGTTCGTCGTGCCGCAGACGCGGATTTAGATTTTCCTCTTTTTCGCTCCACCCAGCCTTCAATATTTCTTTGTTTCGTTCTTTCCACACCTAATGCACCAGCGGGCACATTTTCGGTGATCACTGATCCTGCGGCGGTGTAGGCACCATCACCAATTTTGACTGGTGCGATCAACATCGTGTCTGACCCAATTTTTACGTGATCGCCTACCACTGTTTTGTGTTTGGTTTCTCCGTCATAGTTAACAAAAACTGTGGCAGCACCAATGTTTGTTTCTATACCTATAGTGGCATCTCCCACATATGAAAGGTGTGGCACTTTAGAACCTTCTCCTACTGTGGAGTTTTTGATTTCCACATAAGCACCTGCTTTAACCCCATCTTTTAACACAGTTCCTGGTCTTAAATATGTGTAAGGACCAATTTTGCAATTGTTTCCAATTTTTGCATTTGTGGCTGTTGTTCTCATCACATGCGAATTCTTTCCCACTAAACAATCTTTCAGCATTGAATCAGGTCCAATGACTGATCCTGTGTCAATAGAAGTTTTACCTAACAAATGAGTGTTGTTATCAAGGAATACGTCTGAAGTTAAAGAAACTCCCATATCAATTACCACAGAATCTGGGTTTCGCATGGAAACACCTTTACTCATCCAATATTCGTTAATTCTTTGTTGCATGATTTGTTGGCTCATAGCTAATTGGCTTCGATCATTAATTCCTAATGCTTCGGTGTAATCTTCACAAATAACTGCTGTTACTGATTCACCTAAGGTGTTAATAACTGCTATCACATCAGTTAAATAAATTTCGCCTTGTTTGTTATCACTGCTTATTAGGCTGATAGCTTTCTTTAAAATTTCTGCTTCAAATACATAAACCCCGGTGTTTATTTCTGTTATTTCTAATTCTTCTTCGCTGGCATCAGTTTGTTCCACGATGCGATCAACCATGTTGGCTAAGCGGATGATGCGACCATAACCAGTTGGGTCAGGTAATTCTGCTGTCAATACTGCAGCGTTTGACTCCGCTGCTGATGCTACTAATGCTTTAAGTGAAGTTGTTGACAATAAAGGAGTATCCCCTGCCATTACCAGTACTAAACCTTTGAGGTTCTTAACTTGCGTTAAAGCTATTTGCACAGCATGACCTGTACCTTTTTGTTGTTTTTGTTCAACTATTTTTACTTTTTTAAATTCTGATTTCAAATAATTTGCAACACGTTCTTTACCATGACCAAGCACAGTAATGATTTGGTTTGGTTTAAGAAGTTGTGCGGTATTTAAAACATGTCCCAGCATTGGTTCACCACAAATTGGGTGTAAAACTTTTGGGGTGGTTGAATGCATTCTTTTGCCCAAACCAGCGGCCAACACAATTACCGTGTTTAAATTGCTCACGTAGTTAAGTTTATTAGGTAGTTGTGCTTTGCGCGTGGCTCCGGGACAGGGACTCGAACCCCGATTCACGGCTCCAAAGGCCGGTGTCCTGCCAATTGGACGATCCCGGAATAGCTTTTATCTGATTTGTAGTGCAAGTGAACCAGCGCTCGCATAAGCCTAACCATCTGGAGTTGTAGCGTTGATTCGTGGCTACCAATTCAACGAGTGAACCTACCAAGGAAGAACTCAAGGCTTCGAAGAAATTACTTAAGGCCCAAGAAAAAATGCTGCAAGAAGCAGAGCGTGCTCGCGAACGTGTTAGTAAGGCCGCACTGGAAGTAGAACGCGAAGCTGGTCGCACTCGCATGAGTGGTCATGAAAGACGCGAACAATTAATAAACGTTGCTAGACATTTATTTGCAGAAAAAGGTTATGAAGCAGTCTCTGTTGAAGAGATTGCGTCATGGGCATCTGTTTCTAAACCAGTAATCTATGAACACTTTGGCAGTAAAGATGGTTTGTATGCAGTAATTCTTGATCGTGAAACCAGAGAACTACTTGACACTGTGACATTTAATTTGAAACCAGGTCATCCTCGTTTGATGTTAGAACAAGCTGTGTTTGCTTTCTTTTCCTATATTGATGAACATCCAGATGGTTACCGGGTGTTACTAAAAGATGCACCAGCAGCAAAAGGTGCCGGTGCTTATTCTGGTTTAGTTAATGACATTGTTGATAAATGTGAAACTGTGTTAGCTGATGCTTTTGGTCGATTTGGTTTACCCAGAAAATCTGCAGGCATTTATGCTCGAACTTTAGTTGGATCTGTGGCATTAACAGGGCAATGGTGGGAAGAAGAAAGACATATTTCGAAAGAAGAAATAACTGCCCAAGTTGTTAACTTTGTGTGGAATGGTTTAACAGATCTACAAGCAAACCCTACGTTAACTGCCAAGAAAATTATTTAATTCTTGCTCCAGGAACTGGTCCATAAGCAGTAACTGCTGAAGTGCAAGTTCCGCTACTTAAAAGATCAATAGCAATATCTGCTGCAGCGGTTGCATCAAAACATAAAAATACACAAGTTGGACCAGATCCAGAAACTATTCCAGCTAAAGCTCCTGCTTCTTCTCCTGCTCTAAGTAGTCTTCGTAATTCTGGTTTCAAAGATAAAGCAGCTGCTTGTAAATCATTAACAAGGTTAAGTGCAACTTCGTTAGGGTTTCCATGAGCTAGTGCTTGTAATAATTCCAAAGATATTTCTGGATCTGTGATTTCTTTATCTTTGTTTAAATGATCAAATTCTGCATAAACCTCAGGTGTTGATAAACCAAAATTATTTGAAGCAATCACCCAATGCAAAGAGTCTCTATGTAACACCGGTGTTAATTGTTCTCCCCGGCCATAACCTAGAGCTGTGTTTCCGTGTAATAAAAATGGCACATCTGAACCAACTTTGGATGCAATTAAATTAAGTTCATCAATTGTTAAATGAAACTCCCATAAATGATTTATGCCAATAATGGTTGCTGCTGCATCCGCACTTCCTCCCGCCATACCTCCAGCTAAAGGAATCGATTTATCAATATGAATACGGGCATAAATTGGTTGGTTAACATGTTTGGCAATTTCAGTTAATGCTTTGGAAACAAGGTTGTCTCTATTGGTTGGAATTTTTTCTGCGTTAATTCCACCCACTGAAATTTCTTCTTGTCCAGGTTTGACCATGCTTATTGTTATTTCGTCATATATTGATACCGCATGAAACACAGTTGCTAGTTGATGAAAACCATCTGGGCCTAAAGGTGCAACTTTGAGTGATAAATTTATTTTGGCAGGAACTTTTACGGTGATGTGTTTTGGTGCTAATTCTTTAATAGATACAGTCATGATCTATTTGAGGTAATAGTTATGCCACTTTTTTTCATGGCAATAGTCAATCGCACATAGTCAGAAACATTCAATGCTTCCCCACGTAACTGTGGGTCAATTTGAGCTGATTCCAGAATTTGAGATGCTTTTTCTGAACCACCACACATTGAACTTAAAGCAGAACGAAGCATCTTTCGTCTTTGAGCAAAAGCGGCATCAACCACAGCAAATAGTTCTTTTCTGATTGTTTCATCAATATCATTTCTTCTATTCATGTGCACTAAATCTGAATCAACATTTGGTATGGGCCAAAAAACATTTCTAGAAATAGAACCTGCTTTGGAAACTTCGGCATACCATTGCAATTTCACACTGGGTGAACCATAAGTTCTAGACCCAGGAGGTGCAGCTAAGCGATCTGCTACTTCTGATTGCACCATCACTAAATAGTTTTTGATACTGGGAAAGTTCTCTAAAATATGAATGATTACTGGTACGGAAACGTTATAAGGTAAATTTGCCACTAAAACATCAGGATTTTTTACATCGTTGTTGGTTATTTCCAGGGCATCTTTGTTGATAACACTTAATGAGGAATCACTAAAACCTTTAGATTTAGCAGTTATAGGCAATAATTCTGCCAAACGAGAATCTATTTCTACTGCAGATACTTTTGCTCCTGTTGCCAGCAAAGCAAGAGTTAAAGAACCTAACCCCGGTCCTACTTCTAAAACATGGGAATCTTTTGTGACATTGCTGATTCGAACTATTTTTTCAACAGTATTTTGATCGGTGACAAAGTTTTGGCCAAGTTTCTTGGTTGGTTTTAAATCTAATTTGCTGGCAAGTTCTCTTATTTCAGTGGTGGTTAATAATTGATTTGTCATTCAAACTTTCCGAAAAGCTTCTCAGCATTGGTTCTAGTGGCATCAGCAACTGTGTTGATATCCACATTCATTTCTTTTGCCATGGTGGCAAGGGTTAAAGGAATCAGATAAGAAGAATTTGGGTAACCCCGATATGGCATGGGGGTGAGAAATGGTGCATCGGTTTCCACTAACACATTTTCTAAAGGTGTGACTTGTAGTGATTCTCTTAAGTTTTGAGCGTTCTTAAAAGTGCAAGTTCCAGCAAAAGATAAATACCAACCTCGTTTTACTAATTCTTGAGCGAATTCTTTATCACCTGAAAAGCAATGAAAAATTACTTGTTGAGCTTTCTCCTCATCAAGAATTCTTAACGCAGCTTGGTGGGCGTCTCGATCGTGCACCATGACTGGTTTATTTAGATTATTAGCGATTTGAATATGTGCTCGGAAAGATTGTTCTTGGAATGCTCTGCCTTCTTCACTGGTTCGATAGAAGTCCACTCCGGTTTCACCTATTGCTCTAACTACATCTTCTTTCGCTAATTCTGCAATTTCTGCAATAGCGTCCATTAATGCGTTTTCACCTTTTTCTAAGCCAATAACTGGTGCTTCATTGGGATGAAGTGCGACAGTGGCATGGATTTGAGAAAATTCTTGGGCAGTTTTTATCGCCCATCTGGAACTGGGCAGATCAACTCCTACTTGCACAATTCCAGTTATTCCTACAGATTTTGCTTTTGCTAAAGAATCTTCCACACTCATAAAAATGTCTTCATCTTCAATATCTAAATGACAATGGGCATCAACAGTTGTGGTGGTTAATTTTTCTGGAAGCGGCGGGTATTCACGCTGCTTTGACTCGGTCACACCAAAATCTTTTCTGGCGCGTAGTTCATTGTCTTTATTGTTCATCTTCTGCCAGGCGAGGAAATACTGCTTCACCTTTGTTTACTTTGCTTCCGGCAGGCAAAATTCCCCAAGTTCCAGCATTACTAATTAGTTGCTTAGCAATATCACCAATTGATTCATTGGCACCTAAAATGTTCCAAATCTTTTTTGTGCTTTCAGGCATGATTGGGTGGTACAAAACTGCGATCGCTCTTAAAGATTCGGCTACACAATATAAAACGGTAGCTAATCTTTCTTTATTTGCTTCATCTTTTGCAATTTTCCATGGTTCTTGTTCTGTGACATAAAGATTGGCTGCATCAACAACTTTTCTGATGGCATTTATTCCTTCAGAGAAATCAAGTTTTGTTATAAAATCATCAGCCTCTTTTGCTGCTTTCTTTATTCCTTCAACTAGCACCTGATCAGCAGCTGTTAATTTTCCTGGTTGTGGCACAACTCCGGCAAAGTATTTTTCAATCATGGCAGCTTCACGGGAGGCAAGATTTCCTAAACCGTTTGCTAATTCACTGGTGTATCGAGCTGTTAAATCTTCCCAAGAAAATGATCCGTCTGTGCCAAATCTAATTGCTGATAAAAAGTAGTAGCGGAAAGCATCTGCGCCAACATAATCAACAATCAGAGCAGGAGCAATTCCAGTTAGTTTTGTTTTGCTCATTTTTTCCCCACCAACTAATAACCAGCCATGGGCGAAAACACATTTAGGTAGTTCAGCTTCTGCAGCCATTAACATTGCGGGCCAATAAACAGCGTGGAATCTTAAAATGTCTTTACCAACTAAATGAACATCAATTGGCCAAACGCTTTTAAATAGTTTTCCTTCTTCACTATCTGCTGGTGCGCCATAACCGGCAGCAGTTAGGTAATTAAGTAGTGCATCAAACCACACATAAACCACTTGCTTGTTATCCCAAGGCAATGGAATTCCCCATGAGACAGCAGATCTTGACATTGAGATGTCATCTAGTCCTTGTTTCAAAAAAGCCATTACTTCGTTGTAAGCAGATTGCGGTTGAATGCTTTCAGGATTTTTGGTGTAGTGATCAATTAATGCTTGTTGGTATTGTTTAAGTTTAAAAAACCAGTTCTTTTCTTTTAACATTTCTACAGGTTTGGAATGTGTGGGACAAAGTTCTTGGCCGTTTTCTTTTAATAAATCACCTGGTAATTTAAATTCTTCGCAACCCACACAATATGGTCCTTCATAGCTTCCTTCATAAACAGCACCATTTGCTTTTACTTTTTCCCAAAACGCTTGCACACCTTTGATGTGTCTTTCAGATGTTGTTCTGATGAAATCATCATTGGCAGCATTAATTGTTTCTAGCACTGGCAACCAAGCTTCACTTACTAATTTGTCTGCCCAATCTTGGGGTTTGAAATTATTACTTTCCGCTGTTCTTTGTACTTTGGTGCCGTGTTCATCAGTGCCAGTTAAAAACCAAACATTTTCACCTCGTTGACGATGCCAGCGAGTTAAAACATCTCCGGCAGTTGTGGTGTAGGCGTGACCAATATGTGGAGCATCATTGACATAGTAAATAGGGGTAGATAAATAGAAAGTATTTTTGTTGTTACTCATGAGTCCAATCTTAGGGAAGCTTCGTAAAGTTCTCGTCTAGACAATCCTCGTTGTGTTGAAACTTCTTGGACTGCGTCTTTAAAACTGGACCCAGCATCAACTAAGCGCTTAACATTGTTAACCGCTTCTTCATCAACTTCTTTTTTGCCTACGTTTTCAATACCTGCAACCACCAATGTGATTTCACCTAAAACCTCTTTTGAATTTGCCCAGGTGACTAATTCTTTTATGCTGCCCCTAATTACTTCTTCATAAGTTTTTGATATTTCTCTTACCACCGCAGCTTTTCTATCTGGCCCAACTATTTCTTGAATATCTTCAAGTGTTTGTGAAGTTCTGCGCGGTGATTCAAATAGCACCATGGTGCGTGATTGGGTATTTAAATTATTTAGTATTTCAGTTCGCTCTTTACCTTTGCGAGCAATGAATCCTTCAAATGCGAAACGATCAGTGGGTAATCCTGAAAGTACTAATGCTGAAATAACAGCACTGGGTCCTGGAATAACTGTGATCGCAATATTTTCTGCAATTGCTTTGCTAACTAATCGATATCCAGGATCACTTATTGCTGGGGTTCCGGCATCACTTATCACTACTACTTTGGCACCGTTTTTAAGTTTTTCAATAATATCTGGAATTTTTTCTATTTCATTTTCTTCAAATAGTGAAATAACTGGAGCTGTGATTTCCAGGTTTAAATCAGCAAATAATCTTTTAGCTCGTCTGGTGTCTTCAGCAGCAATTAAGTCTGCTTGTTCCAATGTTTGTTTTAACCTCGGGGAAGCATCCAAAATATTGCCTAAAGGTGTTGCCGCCAAAATTAATTGCCCGCCACTCATACGCCTTATCCTTTCAGGAGCAAGTTAGTCGTAATCTTTCAGCCGTGGGAAAAACTATTCCGGCACATGCCAGAAAAAAAACAGACATTCATTTGACCAACGAATTTGTCGATATTGCCCCGCGCCATAACTTGCTTAGTTGGGGTTTGACTCTGGGTGTTACCGCTTTAGCTGCCTTGTTGAGATGGCCCCGCTTAGATGTGCCAAATGAAATTATTTTCGATGAAACCTATTACGTCAAAGATGCTTACGCTCTGCTTACTAATGGTTATGAAAGAGAAGCACTTGAAAAAGCAAATGAATTTATTTTGGAAGGTAGAACTGATGTCTACCAAACTGTGGGATCCTTCGTTGCCCACCCACCATTAGGTAAATGGATTATTGCCTTAGGTGAACATCTATTTGGTTTGAATTCTTTTGGTTGGCGTTTCGGGGTTGCTGTAATGGGAACTCTTTTGGTTTTGGTTACTACTCGTGTAGCAATCAGATTACTTAGATCAATTTGGTTTGGTGCTTTAGCTGGATTTTTGTTAGCAATTGATGGTTTAGCAATTGTGATGAGTAGGACAGCGTTACTTGATGGCATCATGGCAACTTTTGTGATGTTGGGTGTTGCGTGCTTAATACTTGATCGAGATTATGCCCGAGATCGTTTATCAAGAAAATTAAAACCTAAATCTAAATACGGAGGTAGATTTACTTGGCATCCGTGGAGAATTCCTGCCGGAATTTTCTTAGGTTTAGCAATTGCTACTAAATGGTCTGCATTGTGGTATTTAGCAAGTCTTGGAATTCTCACTGTTATTTGGGAATACTCATTTAGGAAAAAACGATTAGCTAAAAGACCAATTATGGGAACATTATTGAGGGACACTTGGTGGGCAAAAATTCAATTACTTGTTCCTGCTTTCTTAGTTTATTTAGCGTCATGGACTGGTTGGATAATCACCACAGGTGGTTGGGGTAGAAACCCTGAGAGTACCGGTTTAGTAAATATTTTTAAATCATTATTCGAATATCATAAACAAATTTGGAATTTTCATATCAACTTAGTTACAGATCACAGCTATGAATCTTATGCATTGAGTTGGCCAATATTGCTTCGTCCTACTTCATTTTTTTATAAAGAAAACCTACCTAACTGTGCCAGCAGTAATTGTGCCGCAGAAGTTTTAGCAATTGGTAATCCCCTTATTTGGTGGCTTGGGGTATTAGCTTTAATTTTGGTGCTCATTAATTTTTTGAAATCAAGAAATTGGCGCTCCGGAACTATTTTGTTATTGTTCTTAGCTGGTTGGGCACCGTGGTTGTTGCTTCCTGATCGCACCATGTTTTATTTCTACTCCATTGTTTATTTACCATTTTTAGTCATTGCTATTGCTTATATTGCTAATTCAATTTATTGGGGATTTAATTTAAAACATTTGAACATGAATGTATTTTTTGCTGTTGGTGGTTTTATTTTGATAGCTATTATTAGTGTTTCTATTTATTATTATCCATTATGGACTGCACTTCCATTACCTAAAGAGGATTGGTTAATGCGTATGTGGTTAAAGAGTTGGATCTAGGCGCCTTGCGCGCGTCTTTCTTCTTCAATAATTTGTGGTGGAACAATAATTGGTGCAGCAATCTTTTCAAAGGGTCTTTCATCCATAATTAAATCTCGTTCTGGATCTGGTTTTATTAATGTTTTGGATAACTCAGGATTTTTATAAATTGCATAATTCTTTCTGATAACCACTTGATTGGTATTTGTTTGAGTTAGATTTTGTTGTCTTTGGGCAGCAACAAAAGCAATGCTTAACCACATTAATAATGCACCCACCGGAATAAAAGAAAAATATTGTGGAACATAACCTAAGAGAGAAGCAACAATTACTCCCACGTTTATGACAAACAAAAAGTAAGTAACATTTCTTCTTCTGAGCGCTGCTTTTCTTTGCAGCTCCATTTCTAATTTATTTTTAGTGGGAGCTAAATCACTAATCAAGTTCATAGCCTTATTGAAGCGTTCAATTGATTTAGTTTCACTGGTATTAATGCGGCCCTTGGAAAGGGTCGGATATAGCACTAATCCCCAAAGGCCTAACACGATTGCTAACAGAAACCCAGAACCCATGTAAATAGGTTAGAAGTGGAGTTAGTAATTTTTTCCGACTCCTGGGGTGTGTCGGTAAGTGACTTAGGTTATTTAAGAATTAGTTAACTTTGAAACTAATGAACCAGTAATTTCATCTTCATTTATTGCAAAAATCAAATGATCTCGCCATTCACCATTTATGTGTAAAAACTTAGGTCTTGCACCTTCTGATCTTAAACCAAGCTTTTCCACAACTCTTAAAGATTTGATGTTTTCTGGTCTTATTGCTATTTCAATGCGGTGCAGTTTCAAAGATTTAAAACAGTGATCGATTGCCATTGCTACTGCTAAGGGGGTGTATCCCCGACCAGCGAACTCCTCACCAATCCAGTAACCAATGTAGGCACTTCTAGTTGAACCATAATTAATATTTGCCACAGTTACTTGGCCGGCTAGAGATCCATCTACTGTTATGACAAACGGTAATGCTCTGAGACTTCTTGCTTCATCACGCAAGTTTTTTACAACTTGATAAAAACTAGCTGGACTTAAATTAGATTCACCAGGAAGAGTTGCTTCCCATTCCTTAAACCAATTTTTATTGTTATCTCTGATTTTTAGCCAGGCACGTCTATCTCTAAAACCAAGAGGACGCAGCACAATATTGTTGTGTTTTAATACCACGGGCCAAAAAGGCGCCATCTTTAGTTTCCTAAATTGCCAACGAAAGTTTTAAGCCACTTTTTAAACGCTGGTCCCAAATCTTCTCTTTCACTTGCTAATTGCACCACAGATTGCAGATAAGACAATTTATCTCCAGTGTCATATCTTCTGCCTTTGAAAATTACTGCGTGTAATCCTCCGCCATCTTCTTTTTTAACATCTTTGGCTAAAGTTTTCATGGCATCTGTTAATTGGATTTCTCCATTTTTGCCTGGTTTTGTTTGGGCAAGCACTTCAAAAACTTTTGGATCAAATAAATATCTACCAATAACAGCGTAATTACTTGGTGCATCTTTTGCGTTTGGTTTTTCAACTAAGTCGGTAACTTTTACAACGTTTTCTTTATTTGTTTTTTCAATTTGAGCTGAACCGTAAAGGTGTATCTCGGTTGGTGCAACTTCCATTAACAAGACCACAGATCCGCCATGCTCTGCTTGAACTTTTAACATTTCATCGAGCACAAAATCTCTAGGGTCAATTAAGTCATCTCCTAGTAACACCGCGAATGGTTTATTGCCAACGTGTTCTTTGGCCATAGATACAGCGTGACCTAAACCTTTAGGAACACCTTGACGCACAAAATGTATTTTTGCTAATTCGGAAGGGTCTTTAACTTTTTCTAATAAGTCATTTTTGTTTTGTTTAGCAAGCTCTGCTTCTAATTCAGGTGAGTCATCAAAGTGATCTTCTAATGCTCTTTTACTTCGACCAGTAATAAACAGCACATCACTTAACCCAGCAGCAACTGCTTCTTCCACTACATATTGGATGGCCGGTTTATCAACAACAGGCAACATTTCTTTGGGGGTTGCTTTAGTGGCAGGAAGAAAACGGGTGCCATAACCAGCTACTGGCACAACTGCGCAGGTAACTTTCGACATCGCTTATTCCTTTTTCCCTAAAAGTGATATGAGTAAAGATTACGCGCTTTGAGTATGCTTCTAGGTCTATGACTACGCCAGATACTCAAGAGACCAAGCAAAGTTTGCGCAAAAGTCTGCAAGAAACCAGACGAAAGACGCAACTGGGCTCATTTGATGTTGAGCAACTAACTAAACGTGGCTTATTTGAATTAGCTAAAACAACTGGTGATGTTGCTATATATATGTCACTTCCAGAAGAACCTCCTACACAAAATTTGATCAAAGAAGTAAGCCAGTTGGGTAGAAATGTTTGGTTGCCCCGAATTGATGGTGTTGATTTGTTATGGGTAAAAAATCCAACTAACTTTGAAGTTGGACCCTATGGGATTAAAGAACCATTAGGTGAAGCTTTATTAGCTAAAGACTTAACAGAACTTGGGGCAATTGTTTTACCTGCTTTAGCAGTGGATGTTAATGGCACCCGCTTAGGAAAAGGTAAAGGTTTTTATGACCGGGTTTTAGTTGAGTTAGATGAAAAAGTAAAAAGAATTGTGTTGTTGTTTGATTTAGAATTTATTCTGGAAATTCCCCGGGAATCCCATGATCAACCAATTCACACTATTGCCACACCATATAGATCAATTCACTTCACAAAACCTGATTAAATTGGAACAGAAGTTCCTAAGAAAATTCCTATACTTAACACAATTAAACCTGTCACAAAAGTAAAGCTGGCATAACCAATACTTTTCCTCCAACCATGTTTTGTATTAGTTTCGTGCATTTCCAACATGAAAGATGAGAAGGTGGAAAGAGATCCGGCTACACCCACTGTGAGAAATGGTTGAAACCATCCTTGCCAACTTTTCATAGCAAAAAAAGCATCAGCAAATAATGCGCTCACAAAACCAAGTATTAAACACGCGATAAGATTTGCGGGCAATGTTCCCATAGAAATTGGAGCATTTTGTGTTACATAACGCAATCTAAAACGAAGCATGGCACCCAATGCTCCACCTAAAGCAACGGCGAAAAGTGTTGGCACTGTTTCGTTCATCGATTACTTCTTTGTTCAGATTTTTTTAGTGTAAAAGCTGCCGCTGCATAACAAGCTGCAAAGGTAATAAACACATACAAAATTGTGTAAACCCAATTTTGTCCTTGAAGTTGCCAAGAAGTTTCCATGATGAAAGTTGAAAAAGTTGTGAAACCACCTAAAACTCCAACTACCCAAAAATGCCACACATCAAGGGAATGTTTTCGATGTCCCGCAATCCAACCAATTGCTAAACAACCCACAACATTTACTACCAAGGTAGGCCAAGCAAATCCTCCTCTTCCTAACGGCAGTTGACCTAAAGAATCATCTAATCGAATAGAAATCATCCAACGCAGCACGCTGCCAATTGCTCCGCCCAGACCAACTAAGACATATGGAGAGAAGTGCATGTAGATAAGAGTACGGCTTTGCATACATAAAAATATGTAATTGGCACAATATGTCTTGTGCCTACTTATCAATATGCGTGTATTAAATGTGATCATGAATTTGAAGTAGTACAAAGCTTTGCTGATGAGGCAATTTCTAAATGTCCAGAATGTGGTGGCGAAGTAAGAAAGAAGTTTGGTGCCGTAGGAGTTGTTTTCAAAGGATCAGGTTTCTATCAAACCGATTCCCGGGAAAAGAAGAAAACTGAAACTACCCCTAAGAAAGACGACAAAGCTGTCAAACCGGAGAAAACTGAAAGTAAGAAAGAAACCAAAACTGAAACCAAACCAGTCAAACCTAAGACTGAAAAGTAAGTTATCCACAGTTTTACAAATGTATTAAGCAGAATTTTTTCAAATCCTTTATTTTAGAAGGATGCAACTACCTCGAATAGATATCCAGAAATCAGATCTCGTCACACTTTTTCGGATTTATCGAAAAACTATCGCTTACTGCCTTTTGGCAGTTGTGGCTTATTCCATAATCGATAAAGCTGCCAGTAATTTTTCCACTAAAGCTGTGGTGGTGGCCAATAAAGATATTGCCGCTGGCACAACTTTAACTAGTGGTGATTTAAAAGAAATAAGAATACCAATTTCAGCTTTAGCACCAAATCTTTTAACCACAGAGCAATTAATAGGCCGAATGCTTTCGGCCAACATTGCCGAAAATGAACAGTTATCTAATACCAGAGTTTTAGCAACCAGTGAAATTATTGCTGATCAAAGAGTAGTGGGAATAAGAATTATTGATAGCGAAGTTGCCTCAATTCTTAAACCTGGTTCCCTGATCGATGTGGTGCGCATCAGTAACAACTCTGGAGATTTAGGTGCTGTAATTGCTCGAGATGTTTCCGTGGTTGCCCTTGCTAGTAAAAAATCTTCTTTTGGGTCAAGTGCAGGATCTGTGGTGATGGTTTCAACCAATAATGACAATGCTGTTACTTTGGCAATAAATTCAGGTGAAAAACTAACTGTTTTATTGCACTAAAGATACCGAGCAGTCTTTGATGAATTAGTATTTAATTTGTTAGCTAAGTCTTAGCCCTCGTAGCTCAACGGATAGAGCGACTGCGTCCTAAGCAATAGGTTGGGGGTTCAATTCCCTCCGAGGGCACAAAAGTTTTTAAGTGTAGTCAACTCTTCCGTAAGTAATTCTTTTTGCATAAATATTTGTTTTAGCTAATCTCAAACCTGGTCGTCTGGCATGCCAAATCTTTCCATCACCAGCATAAATTGCTACATGGTAAACAGTTCCTTTTTTATTATGATAGAAAACTAAATCTCCTGGTAACAATTCTTCTTTAGTAATTTTTGGGGTTTCACGTCTCATATCTCGTGAGGTTCTATTAAAAGTCACCCCTACTGGTTTCATGGCATAAAGCACAAAACCGGAGCAATCAAATCCTTTAGTGGTTACGCCCCCTAATTTATAACGTGTTCCTTTAACACTTGCTGCTCTTGCTAAAACTTTGGAAACTTTTTCTGCTCTAATTGTGGCTGCTGCTAAATCATCACCAATTACAACTTCTTCTGGTTTAACTTGATCAACGGTGTTGTCTTCCACCACACCTTCTTCTGTTGCTGGGGTGTTACTTTCTTCTCTGTTTATTGCTTCAAATATTGCGTTCCAGCCAGCAGGACCAAGTGTTGTGCCATCATCGGTGTCACCTTGTACTTCATAAAATTGTGCAATGGCAGCAGTTGTGGCTGGACCATATTTTCCATTAGCAACCGGAATTGGGTAACC
This sequence comes from Candidatus Nanopelagicales bacterium, assembly GCA_016463095.1. Taxonomy (GTDB): domain Bacteria; phylum Actinomycetota; class Actinomycetes; order S36-B12; family UBA5976; genus ATZT02. Next base: position 9,138 of record JAEMSA010000009.1, on the reverse strand, counting down.
AAGTTTTATTAAAGCTTGTTGAACTTTCTTAACGGCACTGTTTTCCACACCTCGTGTTAATTTTTCCACCCCTGGATAATCAGGAATAGCTGCAGCCATTGAGGGTGTGGCATAGCCAGTAGCTATTAACAATGTTGCCAAAGTGCTGATAAATAGTTTTCTCATCACCAATCCAAAATAACATGGTGAAGAGATTTAGGCGCTATTAATATAGTCACTTTTGTGAATGAAGTGACAAGAGTCTCACTGAATTTGTTCGTCAAATTTGTGCTGCAGGTAACCAACTCCTAATCTAGAAGCATGCCCAGTGTGATGTGGTTTCGTCGTGATCTTCGATTGCATGATCACCCTGCATTAAATGCAGCAATTGAGTCCTCCCTTAATGATGGTGATGGCCAAGTTGTTGCATTATTTAATATTGATCCGAAAGTTTTTGATGGTGCTGGAACTCCATTGCAGGCTTATCAAAATGCTTCCTTGACTGCTTTGAATGAATCAATGAATGGAAATCTTTTGATTCGCTATGGCAATCCCCAAGAAGTTTTATTAGAAGTTGTTAAAGCCAGTAATGCAAAATCTGTTCATATTTCAGAAGACTTTGAACCATATGGTCGAACAAGAGATATCGAAGTTGAAAAAGAATTAGCAAAAATAAATGTGCCTTTAATCAGAACAGGTTCACCATATGCGGTGGCACCCTTTAGAGTTACTAAAGATGATGGCACTCCTTACCGAGTCTTTACCCCGTTTTACAGAACTTGGTTGAAACATGGCTGGCGAAAACCGGCACAAAAATTTAATAGAACTCCCCCCTGGTTTATGCCATTGCCTAGTCAAGCTTTACCCCAAGTAAATAGTGAAATTGAAATACCAAAAGCTGGGGAAACAAATGCATTGGATTTATTCGATAAGTTTCTTAAGTCTGCCATTCATGGTTATGACCAGAATAGAAATAGACCTGACTTAAACGGAACTTCAAAATTAAGTATTCCCCTTAGGTTTGGGGAAATTCATCCTCGCACCATTTTGATGGAACTAAATGAAACAAAAGATCATGACACCTTTAGAAAAGAAGTCTGCTGGAGAGAATTTTATGCCGAAGTCTTAGCAACCGCGCCGGAAAGTGAAACTAAATCCTTAGACCAAAAATGGGAATTAATGGGCTGGGATCAGGAAGAAGACTTTGCACAAAGATTAAAAAAATGGCAAGAGGGTAAAACTGGTTTTCCTATTGTTGATGCAGGAATGCGCCAGTTAAAACAAACCGGTTGGATGCATAACCGTGTCAGAATGATTGTGGCTTCTTTCTTAGTTAAAGATTTACACATTCATTGGATTCATGGTGCCAATTGGTTTATGAAACATTTACTTGATGGAGATATTGCAAGTAACTCTCATGGTTGGCAGTGGACTGCTGGTTGTGGCACAGATGCTTCTCCTTATTACCGTATCTTTAATCCGATGATGCAAGCAGAAAAATTTGATCCAAATGCTGAATATGTTCATAAATTTATTCCCGAACTAAACCATTTAGCAGGCATAAAAGCTCATACTCCGTGGGAAGAACCTGACGGGTATCTCAATAATTACCCAACCAGAATGGTTGATCACAGCCAAGAACGTGAAGAAACATTAAGAAGATATCAAGCAAGTAAGGGTGAAAAAGTTATTACGGAGAAATTCTCTCAATAGTCCAAGCGTTACCTTTTTTGGTAAATCTAATTCGATCATGCAATCTAGAAGGTCTGCCTTGCCAGAATTCGATAGTTTCAGGTTTAACTAAATATCCGCCCCAATAATCTGGCATCGGCACATTTTCTGGATATTTGTCCATAAATTCTTTTACTCTTATTTCTAATTCTTCTCTGTTGTTTATTACTTGTGATTGTTCACTTACCCAGGCACTAATTCTTGAACCATATGGTCTGGTTTGAAAATATTCATTTGATTCTGCTGTGCTGATTTCGCTGGCTTTTCCTTTTACTATCACTTGGCGGTGTTGGCTTAACCAGGAAAATAAAAGCGTGCAATTAGGGTTTTGTTTTAAATCAGATGCTTTATCAGAACCTTTGTTGCTAAAGAAAATAAATCCATTCTCATCAGCTGATTTAAGTAATACGTTACGAGCACCAGGTTGTCCATCTTGGTTAACTGTGGCCAGCACCATGGCGTTTGGTTCAGGAACTTGGTTCTCGATTGCTGCTTGTAACCAGTTATTAAACTGCTGTAATGGGTCTTGGTTTATGTCACTCTCGTTTAGTTCACCTTGTTCATAGGAGACTCTTAAAGATTCAAACCATTGTGTGGAATCAGACATAACCCGATTCCACCATGTTGGATGCTTTAGGGAAAGATAGAGATAGTGCAACTCCTCAACAAGAAGGTGTGAATTGGCAGATTTCGTTCCCGGTCTTGAAGGAATTATTGCGTTTGAAACCACTATCGCCGAACCAGATCGTGAAGGTGGCGCACTTCGTTATCGCGGTGTTGACATTGAAGATTTAGTTGGTCGAGTTTCATTTGGTCCCGTATGGGGATTGTTAGTTGACGATAATTTTGCTCCAGGTTTACCAATTCCAGATGTGCACCAAATTCCTTGTAACACAGGTGACACTCGTGTTGATGTGCAATCTTCTGTTGCTCAATTAGGGGCACGTTGGAAATTAAAACCAATGTTAGATATTGATCATGTACAAATTAGAGAAGACTTAGCAAGAACAACTGCCACAGCTTTGATGTATGTTGCACAATCTGCTCGTGGAGATCAAACTCCAGTTTCAGAAGCACACATCACAGATTCTAAAACTGCGGTGGAAAGATTTATGAAGAGATGGCGCGGTGAACCAGATCCAAATCATGTCAAAGCAGTTGATGCTTATTTTGTTTCAGCAGCAGAACATGGCATGAATGCTTCCACTTTTACAGCAAGAGTAATTGCATCAACTGGTGCCGATGTAGCAGCTGCAATTTCTGGTGCAATTGGTGCTATGAGTGGACCACTTCATGGTGGAGCACCAAGTCGGGTGTTACACATGATTGAAGATATTGAAAAAGGAATTGATCCCACTACTTATATTAAGAATTTGCTTGACTCTAAAGAAAGATTGATGGGTTTTGGTCACCGTGTTTATAGAGCACAAGATCCAAGAGCCAAGGTATTAAGAAGAACAGCTAAAGAATTGAATGCTCCTCGTTTTGAAATTGCTGAAGCTTTAGAAAAAGCAGCTTTGAAAGAATTGCATGAAAGACATCCCGAACGTGTTCTGGAAACAAACGTTGAATTCTGGGCTGCCATTGTTTTGGATTACGCCCAAGTTCCAGCTCACATGTTTACCTCCATGTTTACTTGTGCACGTTTAGCTGGATGGTCAGCACACATTTTGGAACAAAAAAACACCGGCAAACTTGTTCGACCTTCAGCTACTTACATTGGTAAAGGCCCTAGAGATGCTGACACCGTCGCAGGTTTTTCAGACAAAATAATTCCTACTTATTAAACATGGGTAAAGAGATTCCTAATTTAGTAATTCCTGAGAATCTAAAACCAAAAGATTCAAGATTTGGTTCTGGTCCCTCAAAAATAAGAACAACTCAATTAGCAGCTTTGGTTGCCTCCAATCCTGGATTTTTAGGAACTTCTCATCGACAAAAAACTGTGCGCGATGTTGTTAAGTCTTTAAGAGAAGGTTTAACTCAGTTATTTAATTTACCCAGTGATTATGAAGTAGTAATTGGAAATGGGGGCGCCACTGCTTTCTGGGATGCCGCCATATTTGGTTTGATAAAAGAAAACGCCCAATTTTTATCTTTTGGTGAATTTTCCAACAAATTTGGGGTGGCTGCTCAAGCTGCACCGTTTTTGAAAAATATTGAGATCATCAAGGCTGAACCAGGAGATGCTCCTGATTATCAGCCAAGTGATGCATTTGATGTTTATGCCACAGCACATAACGAAACCAGCACTGGAGTTATGAAGGAAGTTAAGAGACCAAAAGCTGCAGGTTTGCATTTAGTTGATGCAACTTCTGCCGCCGGTGGATCAATGGTTGATCCGCAAGAATTTGATGTTTATTATTTTGCGCCCCAAAAATCTTTTGGTTCAGATGGTGGTTTCTTCACCGCATTAATGAGTCCAGCAGCAATAGCAAGAATTAATGAAATCAAGGCAACTAATAGATGGATGCCACCGTTTTTGGATTTGTCTATTGCCTTAGAGAATTCTCGTTTGCAACAGACCTATAACACTCCAGCACTTGCAACTATTCATATGTTTGAAAATCAAGTTTCTTGGTTTAACCAACAAGGTGGTCTTACTTGGTCAAGTAATAAATCAAAACAATCAACAGATTATTTATATAATTGGGCTGAACTTAGAGATTTTGCTAAACCATTTGTGGAAAGAAAAGAACTCAGATCAACTGTGGTAGCAACAATTGATTTTATTGACTCTATTGATGCTTTAGAAATATCAGCAATTTTAAGAGCTAATGGAATTGTTGATACAGATTCCTATCGAAAACTGGGTAAAAACCAAATAAGAATTGGTGCTTTCCCATCAGTGGAGTTAAGCGATGTGCAGGCTTTAAGTGCTTGCATTGATTGGATTGTGGAGCAGCTTTAGTCTAGTTTTCCTCTTTAGATATTTAAATTATCGTTGATTTGGATAATTATTAGGAGTATTATTTGCCCATGACTTTACTTGATGCAGAAATCCTTCAGAGAAGAATCTCGTTTGGAAGATGTATTAAGTCTTTAAGATTAACAGCAAGATTAAGTCAAGAAAGATTAGCTGAAATAGCAGAGATTGATCGTAAATCTATTTCTAGAATTGAAAATGGGCATCTGTCGCCTTCGTTGGATTTGTTGTGGGCCATTGCCGATGCTTTAAAAATTGATGCCTACGAATTACTACTTCCCATGGCACACAGAAAGCTGCCTAGATTGCTTGAATTAAAACGGCGATAACTAGACCAAATAACACAAGTAATGTGACTATTCTTCTGGTTTTGAAGTTCATAAAATAACTCTACCCATTATGTGTTTGTATACTTTGAAACATGTCAACTGCTTTAACCCCTACGGAGGGCTTTGATGAATGTTATGGCTGACCAATTTAAACAAAACTATGAGAAACGTGCTTCAGGGCTAGCTCAATTTATTCATGATGCAATTATTGCCAATGCAGTGGATAATATTTAAATGAGCGAATATCAAATAACCAGTTGGCGAGTAATCCCTTCCATGGTGGTAGCCCGTGAAGGTGACAAAATTGTTAAAAACCAATTGCCGATGAGATTTCAAGAAGCAATAGATGAAGCGGCCATGAGACTAGGTGAATCTGATGCTGATTCATATATGGACGGATGGACACGATCTGAATGGATTTCAATGGAAGGTGATCCGGCTACAATTGTGGAACAAGTTGTTGCTGGAATAGAGAATGATTTCTCCGAGGCTCGCCTCGCTGCAGTGCTTGATGAATTAGGACCAAAACAAAACTAATTATCATTGACGGAGAAAACTTTTATGGCAAATATTTATGAATTATTGGATCAAGGTCAAACTTTAATAAGTGATGGTGCCATGGGCACCATGTTGCAAGATGCAGGTTTAATCGATGGTGGTGCACCTGAATTATGGAATGTGGATCATGCAGACAAAGTTGCTGACATTCTTGATCAGTACGCCAAAAATGGTGCCAACCTTTTAACCACTAATACTTTTGGTGGCACTAAACCGAGATTACAAATGCACCAATTAGAAGAAAGAGTTTTTGAACTAAATAAAGCAGCAGCAGAGTTAGCTAAAAAAGTTGCTAGCAAATATCCAAACTGTTTTGTCATGGGCGATATTGGTCCAAGTGGTGAACTAATGGAACCAATGGGTGTATTAACAATTGATACTGCCAAAGAAATATTTGCTGAACAAATTAAAGGTTTAGTTGCAGGTGGTGTTGATGGAATCTTAATTGAAACCATGAGTGATCTAAGTGAAGTTGAAGCTGCTGTAAAAGCTGCTCAAGAATTTGCCCCTGGTTTACCAATTGCGGTAACTTTTTCTTTTGACACCAATTTAAGAACCATGATGGGTGTTAAACCAGAAACAGCTGTGAAAACAATTTCTGCCTTAGGGGTAAGACTTATAGGTGCAAATTGTGGTCGTGGTACTGATGAAATGAAAGTCATAGCGCAAGAATTAACAAATGCCAGACATGAGGGCACATACATCATGACTCAATCAAATGCAGGTTTACCAAAACTTGTGGGAGATGAATTTATTTATGATGGTACCCCTGAAGAAATGGCAAAATATGCCAAAGAAATGAAATCTTTTGGTGTCAATGTGATTGGTTCTTGTTGTGGTTCCACACCTATTCACACCAAATCAATTAGTGAAGCTGTTAAATAGTCATTAATGGATAGCGAAGAATACATAGTTAACAGACCAGATCTTGGGGATCGAACTGAAGTTCAAGCTGGTGAATTTTATCCAGTTGTTGGTGTTGGTCCTCATCCTTTGCCTTGGCCAACAGGGGAACAATACGATCCTGAATATTTAGAAAATGGTGATAAAAGAAATATTTTAGATCAATATCGTTATTGGTCGGTGGCAGCAATTGTTAAAGAATTAGATAAAAGTCGCCATCCTTTACATATTGCAATTGAGAATTGGCAACATGATTTAAATATTGGATCTGTTGTGAGAACTGCTAATGCTTTTAATGCTGAAGGTGTACACATCATTGGCAAACGTGATTGGAATAAAAGAGGTGCCATGGTTACCGATAGATACCTACATCTGCATCACCATCCCACCCCACAAGATTTTGCTAACTGGGCTAAAGAAAACAATGTGCCCATCATTGGTATTGATAACGTGGAAGGTTCTAAAGAATTAGAATCTGCCACATTACCTAATCCTTGTGCATTACTTTTTGGTCAAGAAGGACCTGGATTAACAGATGCAGCAATTGCTATGTGTGAGGTAACGTATGCAATCAGACAATATGGTTCCACAAGATCAATGAATGCTTCGGCTGCTGGTGCTATTGCGATGTATGCCTGGGCAATGCAGCACTTAAATAAATAGATCAATTATTCAAAAGGAACAGAACTGATGTCAAATATAAGAATTCTTCTTCCCGATCAATTAGGTTCTCATTTCCATAATGATCACCAAGGTGAAATAGTAATTCTGGTTCCTTTCCAAGACTTATGGAAAAGAAAAATGCATAGAGCAAAAGCTCAATGGTGGTTAAGTGCCATATTGCATAAAAAAGAAGAACTAGGTGCTCGTTGCCAAATAGTTGAATGTGAATCAGTACTTGATTTTGCTAACAATTTCAAAGAAAAAGCCTCAGTTATCGCCCCCACAAGTTTTGCTAATCGCAAAGCTTTTATGAATAAAGATAACTTCGAAAAGCTTGCCTCTCGAGGTTTCGTAACTAGTGAAAAAGAATTTGCTCAATGGTTTGAACCCCGAAAAGATAAAAGACTTCGCCTTGAAGATTTCTATCGTCACGCTCGGGTTTTACATTCCGTATTGGTTGATGCCCATGATGAACCCATAGGTGGTCAATGGAACTTTGATGCTGATAACCGTCAATCTCCACCAAAAAACCAAACCAAACTAGATCTAAAAAAAGCTTATTATCCAGTGGAAGACGAAATAGACAAGATTGCCCGAAAGAGAATAAACGACTTAGAAAAAGATGGTTATGTATTCATTGGCAAGGATGAATTACGTGAGTTTGCTGCAACTGAAGCTGAAGCTAACAAAGTATTTAAAAACTTTATTGAAACCAGACTTAATGCCTTTGGTCCCATGGAAGATGCCTCTTTAACAAATGATTGGCATATGGCGCATTCTTTAATGTCTGCTCCGTTAAATATTGGCCTTCTTGATCCTATGAAACTAATTAAAGCTGTAGAAAAAGAACACAAAAATGGTGCCCCTATTGCTTCAGTTGAAGGATTCATCAGACAAATAATGGGATGGCGAGATTATGTATGGCACTTGTATTGGATATTTGGGGAAAACTACATCAAAGACAATAACTATCTAAAAGCAAATAACAAATTACCTGAGTGGTTAGAAAATCTTGATACCAAAAACGTTAAAGCAAATTGTTTGAAAACTATTGTTTCTGATCTGGAACAAAGAGCGTGGGTGCACCACATTCAACGACTGATGATGTTAGGCAATTGGTGCATGCAACAAGGAATAAATCCACAGGAATTAGTTGATTGGTTTGATCGTTTATTTATTGACGGTCATCCTTGGGTGATGGCTGCAAATGTTATCGGAATGAGTCAATATGCAGATGGTGGAAAAATGTCCACCAAGCCCTACACCAGTGGTGGCAGCTACATAAACAAAATGAGTAATTTTTGTGGTGGTTGTGTTTATAAACCAGATGTCAGAGTAGGAAAAGATGCTTGTCCTTTTACGGCAGGTTATTGGAAATTCTTAAACACCCACAAAGATAAATTTGCTAAAAACCCTCGAATGAGCCAAGGAGTTAATGGTTTAAAGAGATTAAAAGATTTAGATCAATTACTGAAAGAAAAATCAAACACTATTTAAGCATCTACTGGTTCTAATAAACCAGTTGAAACGTTATAGATTGCTCCGCCCACCACAACTTCGTTATTTAATAATGGGTAAGAACGAACTCTAATAACATCAGTAATAAGTGCACCTCTTTGATCACTAACTGTTCTAAATTCTAAACTTCTGGTATCAACACCATGTTCTTTTCTAATTTTTTCATGAATTGCAGCTTCATCCCCATTGGCCATTCGACAATCTGTGTGGGGCATGATCAAAATTCTTTTCACACCTAATAGATAACTTGCTAAAACCAAAGTTCTTAAAACGTCATCGGTAACTCTTGCTCCTGCGTTTCTTAAAATCTTGGCATCTCCTGGTTTCATTCCCACCACAGCCAAAGGTGAAATTCTTGAATCCATACAAGTAACAATTGCTAAACCTTCTTTAGCTGTTCCAGTCAATTCCTCATGTTGGAATGTGGAAACAAAGTTTTGGTTGTGCTTTAAAAGATCAGCAAAAACGTCTTTATCAAATGTTTGAGGTTTGCTGGAATCACTTAGGGGCATATAAATCACATTAGCAAAT
>JAEMSA010000008.1:31378-47628 GCA_016463095.1 Candidatus Nanopelagicales bacterium | reverse complement strand
TGTGTATAAGTTTTTAAATCTAAATCTTTGTCATCACCCAAAGCATTACCAGCAGCAATTAAGGCAGCACCCCACAATGCACCAGAAGCACCACCTGCATTTTCAGACCAACGTGCTCCGGCCCCAGCTAACGTTGTTTGAGCTCCCGCTCCTTCTTTCACTAACCAGTTAGCAGCTTCAGCAGCAGCTTTTGATCCGCGAGTCATTCCTGCACCATGGTCACCATCGCCTGCCACTGCATCAAGATCACCAAGCATTGATTCATTTTCAGAAATAATATCTTTGATTTTTTCAAGTGCTTTTGCAATTTGGGCTGCAGCATTTCTTGAACTTTCATTTCCTTTTTTAGTTACTTTCAGAGCTTCTGGTTCAGTGTTAAAAACAATGCTTGAATCAAGTGGTTCATCAATCATTTTTGTCTTTCTAAATGCGGGGCTATCACAAGGCACTAACCAATATTTTTCTATCTCGTCATCAACCCAAACTAAGGTCAGTGACAATCCACCCATATCAAGTGAAGTCATGAATTCTCCAACTTCACCGTCAACCATTTGAATTCCAGCATTTTTCAATCGATTAGCCACACAACTAAAAGTTACAAATAACTCTTCATATTTGGCTGATCCCAAACCGTTTAATAAGGCGATAACTTTCTTACCAGGATTTTGTGGTACATCTTCTAGTAATTTGTCAACTAAAAGTTTTGCAACATCATCTGCAGTCCCAAGGTCAAGTTCGTAAATACCAGGTTCACCGTGTACTCCTAATCCCACAGCCATTTTTCCGGCTGGCACTTCAAACAAAGGATTTGCTGAACCAGGCAGAGTGCAGCCTGAAAATGCAACTCCAAAAGTTCTAGTTCTTTCATTGGTTTTATTCAAAACTTTTAATACTTCATCAAGGGATAATCCTGATTCAGCAGCAGCCGATGCTACTTTCAAAACAGCTAGACCACCTGCAATACCTCTTCTTTTATAAGTTTCGCTTACTGGAGCAGAAGCAACATCATCTGTTACTACTGAACGTCTGACATCAAATCCATCTGCTTTTAGTAATTCTTCAGCCATTCCAAAATGTAAAACATCTCCAGCGTAATTAAGAAAAGCTAATAAAATTCCGCCACCGTGATCAGCAGCTTTTGCCACGCTTCTAACTTGAGAAGCAGAAGGTGAAGCAAAAATATTTCCAGTTACAGCACCATCAACTAACCCTGGTCCAACCCAACCCATAAAACCTGGGTAGTGGCCAGTGCCACCGCCTGTAATAATTGCAACTTTTCCAGGTTTAGATTTAGTTGCTCGAACAACACCACCATAAACTTTTTTAACATACTTTGAGTTTGCTTTAACAAATCCATCAACAAGTTCTACTGGAAAGTCAACAGGATTATTTAATAGATGGGTCATGACTGTTTCTCCTTTTTAGACGGCTGTTGGTAACTTCAAAATTTGACTTAAATATGAAAGATTCACTTCATCTTTTATGCCAAATTTTAAAGGATTATTTATTATACTTGTTTTTTCACCATCTGCATCGCCTAGAGAACTAACTACAAGTGATGCTCCGGAGAAATCTTCTTTTGCTGTAAAACTACTAACCGTCACAACAGTTTTAAGACCTGCAGCAAGGGAAGCTCGTAAACCATTATTGCTATCTTCAATAACTATTACATCATCAGGATTTAAGTCTAATTGGCCTATTGCAAGAAGATAAATATCGGGAGCAGGTTTCTTTTTGGAAACAATGTCACCTGCAAAGACTGTGAAGTTTGATGCTAAAGATTTTCCAACGGCATGTACCAGGACTGCTCGCACAGATTCTTCTTGAGAAGTTGAAGCTACCGCAAGTGTCCAACCTTCTGCATGAGCTTCTTTTACAATTCGTGCAATCCCTGGACGAGCCGGCATTACGCCACTTTGGACTAAATCTGTATAAATATTTGTTTTAAATTTGTGCCACTTTGCTATTTCTTCATTTTGTAACTCTGGAGAATTTGGAAGATTTGCTTTAGAAATAAAATCTGGGGTAATTAAACTTTTAAGTCTTTCTTTTCCTCCGCCTATCTTTAATTTTTCTGCATAATCTTCAAGACTCCATTTAACGGGTAGCTTAAAATGTTCAAAAGTTTTATTGAATGAAGGTAAGTGTCCATCTTTTTCTGTATCTGCTAAGACTCCATCGCAATCAAAAATTAGGGCAGGCATTATATTTTCACCAAGCTTTGCCTTTACTTCCGAATTGTTGAGTTAAATCCACAACCATGTTGATAATTGTTTGTCTTGTTGCCGAAAATAGTGAAGGGGGATCCCACTTGTTCTTTTTTTGAGATTCTAGAAGAAAATCTAGAGTTGATTTCATATAAATTTCTTTTAATGCTGTTGAGATATTAACTTTGGCGCAACCACGCTTGATTAATTCGTCAAATTGCTCGTTTGTTAAGCCACTTCCCCCATGTAAGGCAATTGGGATTGGATTAGCAGCAACAATTTCTGAGACTCGGTCGTAATCGATAATCGGAGTGGACTTATAGGTGCCATGAGCATTGCCGATGGACGGAGCAAAAACATCAATTCCAGTGGCCTGGATAAAATTTAAGGAAGTTTCTAGTGACTGTCTTTTTGCTAGAGTGTCTGACCCATGACCATCTTCTACTCCTGTTATTGCTTCAATTTCACCTTCTACACAGGCTCCATATTGCTTAGCTTCCTTTACTACTTCTATGGTCTGACGTTGATTTTCTTCGACTGGTAATTCAGATGCATCGAATAAAACTGAATTCCAACCATTTTTTAAGCACAGGGTGATGACTTCCCGATCAGGACAGTGATCAAGATGCAGAGTAACGGGAATTTGAATTCCTTCAGTCATGGATCTCCACATACTCGCTAAAACTTCTACCCCAATACTTTTGACAGTTTTTACTGAGGTTTGAATAATTAGTGGAGATTTAGCTTGGACAGCCCCAGCAAGGACCGCCTCGAGTGTTAAATCATTAAAAATATTAATTGCTGGGACACCATATCGATCAGAAAATGCTGGTTTAAGAATCTCTTTTAAAGATATAACGCCCACGTTGACCTCTCTAAACGCTTCACTATTTTTAATTCTAGTTTGTATACCAAATTTTTTAAAGTGTATACAACCATATTTTTATTGTATACATTTAAATATTTCCAGATACATTAAATTCTGTATACCAAATTAATCTGTATCGGGTCTTGCAAATATTGTAATTGTTTACTAAATTAGCATAAATTGCAGGGGGCCGAAAAAGTTTCTTAGAATTTGAAACTTTTTAAAACTTGCTTCTAAACAGAAAGAGGAAATAATGTCACAGAAAAAACAAAAACTTTTATTTGGTGGCCACTCACTAGTTTGGGCCGGAGATTGGTCAGTTAAAAATGCAAGATTTGCTGCAAGTAGTGCAAGTAGAGCTGGTTACGATCTAATCGAAATTTTAATTGCAGAACCTGAAAAAATAGATGCTGCGATGACAAAAGACTTACTCGCAGAATTTAATTTGACAGCTGCTGGTTGCTTTGTTATTAATGCAACAACTGATATTTCTAGCTCAGATAAATCAATTGTCCAAGCTGGAGAAGATTTAGCAAAGAGAGCAATTGATAAGCTCGCCGCAATTGGCGGAGTTGAACTAGATGGACCGTTTGCCTCAAGTTTGCAACCTTACGAACAGCCTGCAACGAAAGAAAATCGTGCCAATTCTGTTGGGGCTATGAAAAGAATTGCTGATTATGCAGCGGATAAAAATATTAATTTGAATATTGAAATTGTTAATCGATATGAAAGTAATCTAATGAATACCGCAAAAGAGGGATTGCTTTATTTGGAAGAAGTCGATAAACCAAATGTTTACCTACATTTAGACACCTATCACATGAATATTGAAGAGGATGGCATGGTTGAGGGAGTGCTAGCAGCAGGAGATCGACTTGGTTATGTTCACGTTGGTGAAAGTCACCGTGGATATTTAGGAACAGGAAACGTGGATTTTGATTCTTTCTTTGGTGCCTTGAAAAAAATTAATTATCAAGGACCAGTAACTTTCGAGTCATTTTCTTCAGCTGTTGTTGATCCTGCTTTGTCAAACGCCTTACGTATTTGGAGAAATCTATGGACAGACTCTGATGATTTGGCTGTTAAAGCGATTAATTTCATGAAGAAAAGATACTCATAAATTAGTCACTAATAAATATTTACTTTAAATAAATATTAAGTCAAATTTTATTAGCAGGTCTTAAGATATAGTAGTTTCTATGAAAATAGCTGGGTTAAAAGATTTGCCCATAGGAACGAAGATAATAATCTTTATATTTCTATTGAGTGGAAGTTTTCATTTAATAAATCCTGGAGTTTTCCAAGCACTTGTTCCCCCAATTTTAGGGATGCAGAATTTCTGGATAATTTTAAGTGGAATTTTAGAAATAGTTTGTGCGATTGGATTGCTAACTAGACAAAAATGGGCACCAAAATTTACAGCTTTTATTTTAATAGCTATTTGGGTAGGGAATTGGTGGTACGCAATTGATGTGACATTTAATCTTGAATCTAGTTGGTTTTTGATTCTTGGTTCTTGGTTACGTTTGCCTTTACAGATACCCTTAATCCAGTGGGCTTTACGAAGTCCTGTTAATTAATTTTTACCTAAATCTTTTAAGGCTTGACCTTGCATACGATGCATTGTCCATTCAGTCATAGGAATTGATCCTTTAGCCAAATAGAAATCCCAAGCTGGTGTATTCCAATCAAGTACCCACCATTCAAATCTGGCGTAATCTTTTTTCACACAAATCTGTGCCAAATGTTCTAATAAAGATTTGCCCATACCAAGTCCACGTTTTGTTTCTCTGACATACAAATCTTCTAAATAAATTCCATATTTACCAGTCCAAGTTGAGAAATGCAACATATAAAGTGCAAACCCTGATAATTTTCCAGGATTGTCTTGATCATCAATAACTACGGCGTAACAAGCAGGTTGATTATTAAAAGTATTTGAACCAACAAATAAAGCTTCTTCTAAATCTTTAACCGTTGTTTCAACTGCATCTGGTTCTTTTTCATAGAGGGCTAATTCCTTGATTAAATCAAGAATTTGAGCACAATCTGCTACTTGTGCTGGTCTAATTTCAAATTGTTTTGGCATCGATTACGAAACGATATTTGACATCACTATTTACAACTCGCTCGTATGCTTTGTTGATTTCATCAGCTTTGATGATTTCAACATCGCTCACAATGTTGTGTTTGCCAGCAAAATCAAGCATTTCTTGTGTTTGTTTCATGCCACCAATCATGGAACCAGCAATTCTTCTTCTTTGGTTCAACATGGTGAAAGCATCAATTGGATAAGGCTCGCCACTTAAACCAACCATGACAAGAGAACCATTTAGTTTCAACATATTGGCGTACTTGTTTAAGTCTATTGGAGCAGAAACTGAGTTAATTAGTAGATCAAAATGGTTTTTGTATTTCTCAAATACTTCTTCATCTTTGGTCAAAATGAAATGATCTGCACCCATATTTTTGGCATCTGCTTCTTTATTTGCAGAATGAGAAAGAACTGTAACTTCGGCTCCTAATGCGTGAGCAAACTTAACACCCATATGTCCAAGTCCGCCTAAACCAATGATGCCAACTTTTTTACCAGGACCAGCACCCCAATGTTTAAGAGGTGAATAAAGAGTAATTCCTGCACAAAGAAGTGGTGCAATCCCTGCCATTTCTAAATTCTCTGGCAAGTGCAAAACATAATCTTCGTTAACAACAATGGCGGATGCGTAACCACCTTGGGCAACAGTTTTGCCATCTCTTTCATAACCGTTATAAGTTCCAGTCATTCCTTCTAAGCAATATTGGTTTTCACCAGCTAAACAGTTTTCACATTTTCTACATGAATCAATAAATACCCCAACACCAGCTTTCATTCCTGGTTTAAATTTGGTGACACTTGATCCAACTTCTTTAACAATTCCAGCAATTTCATGTCCTGGGACCATAGGAAACATTGCTTCGCCCCATTCTTCTCTGACTTGGTGAATATCTGAATGACAAATTCCGGAATAAACAATTTCAACTAACACATCGTGTGCACCCAGATCTCTTCTATTAAATGTCCAAGGGGCTAAATCAGCTTTGGCTTTTTGGGCGGCATAGGCACGAACTTCAATCACGGGGGTTTCTCCTTGGAGTTAATTATTGATAAGCCCTAAGGCTAAAACATACTAAAATCTTACGCAACTGCAGGTAAATCTTTGAGCACACTTTAGACTAAACACTATGACAACCGGGGATTATTCAACTAAAGAATTATTGCAACAAGAAATAGATTTAACTTTTTCAACATTTACTAATGAGGATGCAATAGGTGTTGGCCAAGAATTATTAAAGTTAGCTTTAGCTGAAAAAGCACCAGTTATTGTGCAAGTAAGAATTGGCGAACAAATAATTTTTCACTCGGCACTGACTGGAAGCTCTAGTGTGAATGATTGGTGGATAAATAGAAAATGTCGGGTGGTTGAAAAATTTAAACATTCCAGCATGTTTGTCAGAGTTTCTTTTGAGGAAAAGAATCAAAGCTTTGAAGAGGACTCGGGATTAGATAATGAACTTTATGCCGCACATGGGGGAGGATTCCCAATCATCACCGGTGATGGCGTAATTGGAATGCTGGCTGTGAGCGGATTGCCTCAGGTGGAAGACCACAAAATGGCCATTAAGGGATTGCTTAATTTTAAGCAGGCTAAATCCCTAAAGGTAGATTAAAATTAAGGACACAAACCTTTAGCAGAAAGTGAAAATGGCCTCTAAATCGAAAGTCAATAATTCCCAAGAAAGTTCAATTTTGCCAGAAAAATTTGTAAATATTCTGGAGGATGTTTTTCACGGAATTTTAGGAATCATTTTATTTTTGGTCGCTATCGGTGCCTTATTTTATACTGTAAATAGATTATTTATCACAACACCTTTTTTCCCAAACGGAATGATTCAGGTAGTTAACGATATTTTGTTTATTGTAATTATTTTAGAAATTATTAGAACTGTTATTGCTCGCTTTACAGACGGTGTGTATCAATTAGATAAGTTCTTGATAATTGGTGTTATTGCAGCTGTGCGACATATTTTGACTGTGGGTGCTTCATTAACTTTAGGCACATACAAAGATCCAGAAGCATTTAATAGATCATTGCTAGAACTAGGTGTTAATGCCGGAATTGTGGTGGCATTAGTTTTGGCTATTTATATGTCAAGGATGGCGCATTCCAGAACTGCCAATTAAATAATTGGTGTCCATTTTGTACTGTGAATTGTGATTTAGGGTGTCAAAGTTCGAGTCCCACTCGCACCTCGTGTTACTTTGAAATAAGACAAATATAAATAGAGGAGCATTACGAAATTGTTTTTGAGAAGAATTTTTATACTATTAACATCAGCACTTTTAGGTTTTGGACAATTAAGTCCTGCCCAAGCAGAAGAAGCACCAAATCCTTTAATCGCCAACATTAATTCTCAACCAGGTTTACTACTTAATCCTGTGCCAACAGAAGCTTCAGTGGGCGCCAAATTTTCATTAAACGGAAGTCTTGATCCGGTTGCCGAAGGCGTAAGCATTCTTCGCCAAACTAAAAAAGGCGAAAAATGGTCAACTGTTGGTTCCACAAAATCTAAAGCAGATGGAACCTGGAACATGTCAGTTACTGCTCCGCTAAAAAGTGGTAAAGCAACTTATCGAATTGTGGTTGATAAAGGGGATAAACCCAAAAGTGATCCATTCACAATTGTATTTAAAAAAGCACAAGTAAATTTGACTGCGCAAAGTGCTGCAGTAAATCCAGCTAATCCGATTGGTTTTGTGGGCACACTTAATCCACCAGCAAATAAAGTTGGCGTGCAATTACAAGTTTATGATGCTAAGAAAAAGCAATGGGTTAAAAAAGCATCAGCTAAAACTGCTGCCGATGGCACATTTAATTTCACCATCGAAGCTTCCCGTAAAACTGCCCGATATAAATATCGTGTTATTACTACTACAGGTTTATCTGTCTCCACTAAAAGTGGTGAACAAGAAGTTGCAGTTGTGCCCAGAATTGAAGGTTTAGGACCAAACGGCAGAATTTTAGGAACAGATGTTGCTCGTTATCAAGGAAATATAGATTTTGCAAAAATGTATGCTGCTGGTGCCAGATTTGTTTTCATAAAATCTTCTGACGGTGGACCAAATGCGCACGCACGTGCTGTGCCTTTGGCAGATCAATGGATCCCAGCGGCGAAAGCTGCTGGCTTATTAGTGGGCCAATATCATTTTGCACAAATTCCAAGCACTGATGATATGAATACAGTGGTAGCTGCCGCTAATGCACAAGCTGATCAAATGATTTCCAGATGGAACGCTCATGGTGGTTATGCTCCTGGCACACTGCCACTTGTTTTAGATATGGAACAAGCTGGAGTACCAAGAAACACGACTGATGCTGAAGCTGTCACATTTGTTAAAACCTGGATGGACAAAGTTGCTAACGCAACCGGCAAAACACCAATTATTTATTCCAACCCCACTTTTTTAAAAAATTATTTAAGTAGCGATCCTTCATTAGCTAACTATCCGCTGTGGGCAGCAAACTATTTTGATGTTTCTAATCCTGGAATCTCAACAAAAGTTGGCTGTGTAAATACTGTTTGGACAGGTGAAGGTTGCAACTTACGTTGGACTTTTTGGCAATACTCACAAAGCGGTCCAGGTAAAACATTTGGAGTTTCTTCTCGAGGAATTGATTTAAATGTTTTTGCAGGATCTGCTGAAGAATTACTTGCCCTTGCTGGTTACCCAGCGACACCTTAACCAAAAAGGCGCCCTTGAAATTCACAAGTCACATGCGCAAATTAATTATCAGCAGTATTGTTTTATCTTTTTTTCCAACCAGTGTTTTAATTAATCCAGCCCAAGCTGTTCCCAACGAATGGATCATTGTTGGTTCTGGTTGGGGCCACGGGGTGGGCTTAAGTCAATACGGTGCTTTAGGTCAAGCATTGGATGGAAAAAGTTGGCAAGATATTTTGGCTCATTATTATCCCGGTACAAATTTGAGCGATTCGCCCAGTGATAAACAAATAACTGTTGGACTGAGTCAAGACAAAACTGCCGTGTTTGTGCGCTTGGATAAATTATCTGATGATGCGCAACTAGAAGTTTCTATTGATGGAAACGCTGTTGCCACCATTGGAAGTGGCACCGTTATTCGAGTCGAATCAAACTCAAATGCAATTGTTTCAAGTGGTGGTGCCGATGGCAGAGCAGAAGCTCGAGGTTCGGGTAAAAAAGTGTCTTTTCGAATTATTGCTGGATCAGGTTTAATAAATACCAACAGTGGAACACCGGACACTAATGCCGGTTCCGCTTTAGCAACACCTGGTCATAGATATAAATATGGAATTTTGAACGTTGTTTATGGTGGAGATAACGATGGTCGACCAGATCTTTACACCTCTATTTCAATGCGCTTAGCTGACGAATATTTGCTGGGAATTGGGGAAATGAGTTCCACGTGGAACAAGGCGGCGTTAGTTGCTCAAGTTGTGGCGTCTCGTTCTTATGGCTTAGGAAAATTAAATAGCGGGTTAAGAGGAAATTGTGGTTGCCATATTTATAACAATGCAACCGATCAAGTTTATGTTGGTTACAGCAAAGAAAGTGATGCTTGGCGAGATGCGGTTAATTCAGCAGTCACTAGTTCCAATCAACCTGCAGTTTTAACTTATGGCGGCAAAGCAGTCACCGCCTATTTTGCATCTTCAACTGGTGGCAGAACTATGAGCACAATGGATGCTTGGGGTGGCAATGTTTCGTGGAGTCAATCCGTTGATGACAACTGGTCAATAAATGCTCGTAACCCCAACGCACGTTGGGGGGTGCGCATGTCACAAAGTGGCATGGCGACCGCTCTTGGTTTATCAAACGTGCAATCAATAGAAGTAGTGGAAAGATATTCCAGTGGTGCAGCAAAAATTTTAGTTGCCAAAGATTCCAATGGTGGTTCGGTAACTTTATCGGGTAGAACTTTTCAGGCTCGAATGAAATTGAAATCTACATATGTAATTGGTGCTGTTGATATTGCTTTAGCTGACACGTTGGGGGGAATTCCAACTCAGAGCGGATTTGATGAATTTGCTTATCGTGCTCAACAAGCAGCTGCAGATATTGCGGCTTTAACACCGCAATATAAAGCAGCAAGTGAGAAAGCTGATCAGGCAGCAGCACAAGCGTCAGAGTCAAGAAAAAAATATTTGAATATTAAAACCGAAATTGAGAAAGCCCAAAAAGAATTAGCAGCACTTATTAAAGACATTGAATTAAGAGAAGCTGAAGCCAGGAATGCCCAAGCCCAGGTAACAGATTCAATAAGAATTCTTTACATGCAAGGATCCCTTGATACTTTGTCAGTTTTACTAAATTCAGCTTCTCCCACTGAATTCACTGAGAATTTAGTTAATTTGACTTTGTTTGCACAATCCCAAGATCGAATTATGGATAATTCAATTGAATTGATTAAACTACTAGAAATTCAAAAGACAGAAGCTACTAGTAGAAAAGGGGAGCTAGAAGTGCTGCTTAAAGAAGCAAATGCTGCCTTGAGTAATGCAAAATCAGCCCTCAAAGATGCTCAAATAGCGGAAGATAAATTAAAGAAACTTATTGAAGAAAAGCAAAAAATAATAGATGCTTATAACAAGAGTAAGAAGTAAACGGGGAGAATTCTTAAATTGTTAGTCGCTCAACCAATTAAATTAGCTGCCAATCAATTTGACCATTTCTATAAAGGTGGTCAAAGGATCGGCAAATTAAGAAATGGGCCAGGTGGCCCGATGCGTCCTGAGGAATGGTTGGGATCCACCACCACCAGATTTGGTTCGACAACTCAAGGTTTAACTATTTTGGAAGACGGCACAACGTTAAAAGAAAGTGTGTTAACTAATCCAGAATCTTGGTTAGGTAAAGCCCACGTAAATAGATATGGCGCAAGTGTTGAACTATTAGTGAAACTGCTTGATCCAGCACAAAGATTGCCGGTTCATTTTCATCCCAACCGAAATTTTGCTAAACAACATTTAGGTGTGCCACACGGAAAAACTGAAGCTTGGATTGTGTTGGAAGCCCCCCAAGATGCTTGGGTGGGGATGGGTTTTGAATCAAAGATGTCACTTGATGTTGTGAAAAAAATGGTGGCGGCAGAAGACACCACTGGATTAATTGATTCACTAAATAAAAAAACTGTTAAAGCGGGTGAAGGAATTTTTGTTCCTGCCGGCATACCTCACGCAATTGCAGAAGGAATATTTATTTTAGAACTTCAAGAACCTACCGATTTCTCTATTCTTTTGGAATGGGAAGGATTTGCAGTGGATGGCAAGATTGATGGCCATTTAAATCTAGGTTTTGATCTAGCTTTGCAAGCCTTGCAATTAGAGGCATTATCAAAAGAGGATGTAGAAAAACTGGTTGTTTCAACGCAACAAGATTCAACTTTGATGGCATCAATGTTGCCAGTCCAAGCGGAACCATATTTTAGATCTCATGTGTTAAAACCAAGAGGAGCATCACTTGAATTTGCACCAGGATTTTCTATTCTTTTAGCAACTCTTGGTAAAGGTTTAATTCAAACTGAAAAACAAGGCAATTTTGAAATTAGTAAAGGGGATGCGTTTATCATTCCTAATTCAGCTGGATCTTGGTCAGTTTCTGGTCAAATTGAAGTGTTGTTATCCAGACCTCCAGCACCTGATGCACCTATGTCATCGCTGTAAATAAATAACTGCTTTGCTAAGTTGGAGTTAATGACTTCAATTGCTTCTCCACTTAAATTAAATAAGTTATCTGTTTATTCAGGTATTTCCATATTTGCGGTGATGGGTGGATTCACCTCTTCCTATGGTGTGATGGTTCCTTATTTCAGAGATAAATTTTCTTTAAATCTTGCTCAAAGCGGAATAATTTTCTTTGCCCATGGGATAACGGCGTTACTCGGTGTGGTGATTGGCACGCTCACTGTTTCCAAATTTAAAGCCGCCTATGTGGGCGGATTAGGTGCACCACTTATGGGAGTAGGCGCCATATTAATTGGGATAGCACCAACTTGGAACATAACTTTAATGGGTGTAGCAATTGTTGGTATTGGGTTTGGTGCATGTGATGCCACCATTAGCCAATTTTTGTCGCGCGGTGGTAGTGAAAAAGCGGTTAGATTAGTGAACATTTTAAATGCAGGTTTTGCAATTGGTGCGGTAATCGGACCAATTCTTATTGCAGGAGCGGTACCAGATTTATTTGCACAATTGCTTATTACCTGGGCAGCTGTTTTTATGGTGGTGGGATATTTATTTATCTCTAATACCTCTGGTGCTTTGAAAAGAGATCACACCACAGCTAAGCCTGAAGGTCATCGGTTTGTTTTTGCAATGCTGCTTTTAGGAATTGCTTTTTATGTGGGAGTAGAAGTAGGGGCATCAGGTTGGATTCCTACTTACATAATTGATAAAGGCTATTCCGCTCAAATGGGGGCAACTGCACTAGCTTTATTTTTCTTAGCATTAGCTGCGGGAAGAATAGTAGTTTTACCTTTAGCAAAGAAATTTTCACCAAGTCAAATAGTTTTGACTTCTTCTGTTCTGATCATTCTAAGTTTACTTTTTATTAGTAGCGGAAATTATGCTTTACTCGGGTTTACTTTGATGGGTTTTGTGTGTGGCCCAGTTTTTCCTACCGCAATGGTTTGGGCGGTAAGAATTAATCCGGGGGATCCGCGCACTTCAGGTTTCATGATGTTTGCCGCCATTGCCGGGGCAAGTGTTTCACCTTCGCTAATGGGAATAGTTATGCAAAACACCGGTACAGCAATTGTGGCTTGGTTATTAATGGTTCCAGCAGTATTAACTTTTATTGCTTATGCTTTAGCGGCAAAGCAAAATATTGCTGAACATATTGAACATCATTAAATTTTTAAATTAGATATTGCGTCGTTAAATTCTTTTATTTTTTCTTTAATTCTATTTTGGGAAAGATTTAAATGTTCCAAAATTGTGAATCGATCAGGCCTGGTAGTTGGAGCAGCTTTTACTATTTCTGAAAATTCTTCATCATTAAATCCCAAATTACGATGGGAAAGTGGTAGTTGATGTTGTGCTAGAGCAAAAGCTAGTTCAGTGAATTTTTCTTCGTCGTTTCGAAGAAATGTGGCAAATAGCGCACCCACTCCAACTTGTTCACCATGAGGTTGAGTTCTATCAGGAAATAGCAAATCAATGGCATGAGAAATTTCATGACAAGCACCACTGCATGGTCTACTGGTTCCTGCAATTCCCATGGCAATGCCTGATAAAACTAAGGCTTCGGAAAGTGCTATTAGAAAATCATCGCTGCCAATTGAATCTGCTCGGCCTAATAATGCTTCAGCACTAATTCGTGCCATGGAAGCAGCTAAGCCGTCCATTTTTTCATTATTTTCTTTTACTGCTAATTCCCAATCTTTAACAGCAGAAAGATTACTTAACACATCTCCAATACCAGCTTTAATAAATCTATCGGGAGCAAGTTTGATGGCATCTAAATCAATTACTACTGCAAGTGGGGCGTTAACACCAAAAGATCCTCGTCCACCATTATTTTCTAAAATGCTAACTGGTGATGCCACCCCATCATGAGCCAAATTTGTGGCCACCGAAATCATAGGTATTTCTAATAATGTCGCCGCATATTTACAAAGATCAATAACTCTGCCACCACCCACTCCAACAATGGCATCAAACTTTTTTGGTTTTAAGGTTTCAGCTAAAGCTTTAGCATCGTTAAGTGAATTCCCAGGAGAAATATAAAACTCCGCATTGGGTGCTGCTTTTTTCAATCTTTCTTCAAATTTCTTTTTGCCACCTTCAGTCATCACTACCGCAATGTGACCTTTACTAGAAACTCTTTGATCAGCTAAAACTGTTGCTAAATCATCCAAAGCACCTTTACGAATATCAATATAAAGAGGTGCTTCAACCATTCTTTTTAATAATGACATGCAATCAACCTCGCTTTTGCTAAATCATCATGGTTGTCAACTTCAACCCAAGAAACTTCCCCAATTGGTTGAAGCGAAATTGTTCCACCACGATTTACATATTCTTGATAACCATCTTCATAATAAAGATCAGGGTTGGATTTCCAGGTTGCTTCTAAACTGGTTGCTAGATCTTTGGCTGCGGATGGTTCAACAAGTGTTAATCCAATGTATTCACCATAGGCAGTTTGTGGATCCATTAATTTAGTGATCTTTGCTAAATGTCCTGCTTCATCAGTAGTCAGTTTCATTTCTTCATCAGCAAGTTTTTTCACAGTATCAACGGCCAATAAAACTGCTGGTCCTCTGTTTGCTAATAAAGTTTCTTGCACATTTACTGGGTGAACGGTGTCACCATTTGCTAATAAAAATCCTTGGGCGAACAAATCCCTGGCACACCATAGTGAGTATGCGTTATTCCACTCTTCTGCTTTGTCGTTATAGACAAGTTCTAAATTAACTCCATGTTTTGCTTCTAGGTCTTTTTTTCTATCTTCAACAGCTTTTGATTTATAGCCCACAATTACTGCTACCTCGGTTAACCCAACTTTGGAAAAATTACTTAGCGTTAAATCTAGAATTGTGGTTTCTTCATCTATCGGAATTAGTGCTTTGGGCAAAGTGTCGGTAAAAGGGCGCAGTCGGCGTCCGGCACCAGCGGCTAAAACCAAGCCCAGCATGATTGCCCCATTCAATAACTAGAAAATAACTACTTTTCTTGTGCCTTTAGTCTTTCACGCTCATCTTCGCACTATATATATTGAGTAGGCTCATAATCACCATGGCAATTAAACCTCGACGCTTAGACATTAACTCCCGGATTTTGCAATTTCGTCGCACGGCCGGAGCTGCCTACCATGCCTGGAATGCAAATGATCCTAAAGGAATCTTGGAATCAAAGGAATTAAAAAATCAACCTCAAGACCTAGAAGTGATGGCATATTTTGGTGATGATGTTTCACGTAGCTATCAAATAGAGCAATGGTTACCTGTTTTTGAAGAATTGAATAAAACTCATAAAGTTTCAATTATTAGCAGACAATTTCCTACTACCAAAAAGTTAAGAAAACTTACCTCTTTGCCTGTTAATACAGTTTATGATTTTTTTACTTTAACGGAGTTGATTGATTCAAATAATTATAAAGTTGTTCTCTATGTAAATAACTCATTCACAAATTTTCAAGCAATGGCAGCAAAAAGAGCTTTTCATGTTCATTTGAACCATGGTGAGTCAGACAAGATGAGTATGACTTCCCGACAAATGTATGCCTATGACGTGGTCGCAGTTGCAGGTCAAGCGGCGAAAGATAGATTAAAAAATTCCCTAATTGTGAGTGATGAAAACAAAGAAGTAGTTATCGGTAGACCGCAATTGGATTTATTACAAAAACCATTAGAAGTTATTTCAGGCAGAAAAGTTTTAGCCTACGCCCCCACTTGGGAGGGTGATCAGGAAGCAAACAATTATTCCTCAGTTGATGTTTATGGACAAAAAATTATCGCAGCCATGTTACAAGTTCCTAATGCCACTGTTTTATATAAACCCCATCCAAAAGTTACAACTTCACCGGTCTCAAAAATATTAAAGGCACATAAAGCAATAGTTGCTCAACTTGATGCGGCGAACGCTAAAGATTCGAATGCAAAACACACTTTTGTGATGGGTGATCCAATGCCAGTATTGCAAGTTGCAGATTTGTTGGTTTCTGATGTTTCTGCGGTATCGATTGATTATTTATATCTAAAACCACAAGGTGCCATGTTGATGTGTGACAGAAGAAGTAATACCACCGAATTTGCCCAAGTTGCGCCAATTTCAAAAGCAGTAACTGTGTTAACAAAAGAAAATATCAACAGTATTGAAAAAATAATTACAGAACATATTGCAGGAAAAGTTGATAGAAGTTCTTATGATTCAATGCGAAATTATTATTTCGGGGATTCAAAACCAGGATCTAGTATTACTAGATTTGTGGCCATGGTTGATGACTTAATCAAACGTCGTGACAGCCGTGTTTCCCAAATGCCCACGGCAATTAATTAAATAACCCCGGCCGCTTTAGCTCAGTTGGTAGAGCGTTGCTCTCGTAAAGCAAAGGTCTCGGGTTCAATTCCCGAAAGCGGCTCATAAAACCATAG
>JAEMSA010000008.1:1634-31278 GCA_016463095.1 Candidatus Nanopelagicales bacterium | reverse complement strand
TAGCTGATGGCCGTGGTGATGTTTCTATTGGTGGTTGGCCCAGAATAAATCAGCGCATGAGAGCAACAGGCACTGTAACTTCCCAAGTAATAATGGTTGATTTTCCAGACGCTCCAGCAAAAATAACACCACAACAAGCCTTCGAAAATATTAAAGGCACAACAGCAGCCTTTAATGAAATGTCTTACGGAAAATTTAATTATTTAATGGAGCCCACCTATAAGTGGTATCGAATGAGCAAAAACGCAACCGAATATGATCCACTTGGGCCCACATTTGAAAAGCATCGCGCATATCTTGAGGAAGCTTTGAAATTAGCAGATCCTGATGTTGATTTCTCTAAGTCTGAAAGTTTTATTGTTTTGACTGATCCTAATAATGTTCCTTTTGTTGCTGGTCCAGCATTTTCAGCTACTGATCTACCAATAAATCTTGATAACACTGATTTTTATAATGGCACAGGTTCTGCTGCTGATTTAGCTACGTGGGGATTTATCTGGGCAAACCATGAATTAACTCACACTCTGGGACTTGCTGATTTATATGCGTATGAGAGTGGAGATACAAAAAATAATTACGACGTTTTGAGATTTACCGGTCAGTTTAGTTACATGGCCGATACTTCTCCAGATTCTTTTGCCCCAGGTTTGTTTGCCTTCGAAAGGTGGAATCTTGGTTGGTTAGAAGATGACCAAATAATTTGTACAACTGAAAATGAGATTACCCAGTTAATAACTCCGTTAGCAGAAATTGGTGGCATAAAAGCGGTTATAGTTCCAATCACTAGCACCAAAGTAGTTGTTGTGGAAAGTCGCCGACCAATAGGAATAGATCGTAATTTGAAAAAAAGTGGCGCCTTAGTTTATGTAGTTGATTCAGCTGTGCAATCTGGTTTAGGACCAATACAGGTTTACCCCGTTGACACCAAAAATGATCCACAGTTTACCCAAGCACCTAGAGCTGTAGGGGAAAATATAGAAATTGAAGGATTAAATATAAAAGTCATAAATAGTACTATTACGGGCGACACCGTGACCATTAGTAAAAAGAAGTAAGATTTCTTATTGTTACTGCTAAACTTTTTCTAGCGTTAGTTATGAAAAACCTCGCTGTAGAAAATTGGAGACGTTATTAATTCTTATTTGGCTTCTAACGCAATTACAATCAGTGCCATAGTTTTGTTTATTTGTGGAATTTACGTATTATTAAGGTATTTTAATAAAAAAAGTGAAAACGGAAAGATGTGTCCCAGATGCGGAAAAAATCCAGCCCTAGAAACAGTAAAACTATGTGTTGAGTGCTTCAAGGAGTGGCAGTAAATTTTATTTCTGGCCGGTAATCTAGATAGGTTTAAGGTTGGCCAGATCTAATATGGGTATAGGAATTAGTATTTTGAACCCAGATTTTGCAACTAAAACACTAGAGGCAGCCTTAAGGGAAAGAAAAAGCGTTTAATTTTAGGCTTCATATTTAATACCTTTTATTGCTAGATTGAAGCCATGACTGGTAACTGGACCAACTGGGTTGGTAATCAAACTTTTGATTACGCCAGCTATGCCCAACCCGCAAATGAAAAAGAAGTTGTTAAAGCCGTTAAGAAAGCTTTAGAAAAAAAACAAAACATAAGAGTTATGGCCACTGGTCATTCTTTTACCCCAATTGTGCAAACAGATGGTTTATTACTTGATTTAGCAAAAATTAGTGGCATTAAAGCTGTTGATCCATATAAACAAAGAGCATTCGTAGGTTCGGGAACACCCATCAGTGCACTTGGTGAACCACTTTGGGAAAAAGGATTAGCGCTAAGAAATCAAGGCGATATCGATGATCAAAGAATTGCTGGAGCTATCTCAACAGGAACGCACGGTTCAGGAACAGAATTTGGTAGCTTCTCATCAATTTTAAGATCGTGTCGAATTGTTAGTGGCACTGGTGAAGTAATTGAAGTAAATGAAAAAACTCCTGATTTGTTAAATGCTGCTCAGGTTTCCGTGGGCATGCTTGGGGTAATGGTGGGGATGGAATTACAAGTCACCAAGAAATACAAATTACGCGAACATGTTGATCATGAACCATTTTCTGACGTAATTAGAAACTTTCATGAAAGAGTTAAAAAAAATAGAAACTTCTCCATGTTCTGGTTTCCCAGCGAAGAATCAGCTTCCCTCTATAACATTGAACTTCCTCCGGGAGAAAAAGCAACTGACACTTGTCATGTAAAAGTTTTCAATGAAGCAAGAGATTCGGAACAAGATTCTTATGTTGCAAAAAGACGAGTTGATCGCTCTTACCGAATTTATCCTATGGTTTATTCACCAAATTTTCATGAACTGGAATATTTCATTCCCCTAGAAAGAGCAGTGGATTGCATTAATGAAATGCGTGAATATATGTTGAAGAATTTACCTTTAAGCATTTTCCCCTTGGAAATTAGAACTTGTGGCTCTGAAGACGGTTTCTTATCATCCAATTACAAACGTGACACTTTAGTTGTTTCAGTTTCAGGAATGCCTGGTGTTGATTACTGGCCATATTTGAGAGAAGTTGATCGGATACTGGGTAGATATGACGCACGTGTGCACTGGGGCAAATTACATTTCTTAACCAAAGCACAATTACATGAGCGCTACCCCATGGCTGATAAATTTATAAAAATTAGGAAAAAATTTGATCCTAATGGAGTGTTCTTAAACGATCACTTAAGACCATTATTTAATTAATTTTCTGTAATCAAACTGTTTTCGTTTTAAGAGCTATTTTCTTTTTCTATTCAATATTTCGTGAACTAATACTCCACCAATTAATCCCCAAAAAGGTGCTCCGAGATTAAAGGCAGAAATTCCAGAAACTGTGATTAATAAAGTAACAAGACCTGCTTCGCGGTAATCAGGATTTTCTAATGCTTCATTTGTGCATGATCCAATTACCGGAATCAAAGCTAAACCGGCAAGAACAGCCAGTAACACAGGCGGCAATGTTCCAAAGAATCCCATTACGGTTGAACCAAATAATCCTAAAATTATATAAAAGATTCCGCAAGCAACTCCGGCAAAATATCTGGTTTTCGGATTTGGATCAGCATCTTTTTGAGTAGCAATTACAGCGGTCATAGCAGAAATGTTTACACCACTATTTCCAAATGGTGCTGATAACAAGGAAATAATTCCACCAACTGTGACAACGTTATTTATTGGCGGTTCATAACCTGAGTTATATAAAACTGCGGTGCCGGTAGCGTTTTGCGTGGTCATTACTAATAAAAATATTGGTAAGGCCAAAGTCAGCATTGAACCTAAAGTAAATTCTGGTGTTACCCACATTGGTGCTGTGATTGAAACATCTATATTTGGGTTAATTAATTCTTTTTGCATTAACCCAATAATTAATCCCACAGCTAAAGCAGGAACAACTGGAGCACGCCATTTATATCTTTTAGCAATAAAAAACATCAAAATCATTCCTAAACCAAGTAGCGCATTACTTTTTAAAGAAGAGAAAACTTCCACCCCGAAGCGAAACAAAATTCCACCTAACATTGCCATCACTACTGGTCTTGGCACTAGCGCCATTAATTTGCCGAATAATCCGGTTAATCCCACCACTATTAAAGCAATGGAGGCAATTACATATGCACCTAAAACTTCAGGATAAGAATGCTCAGTTAAACCAGTAACTAATAACGCTGTGGTGGCCGCAGCCCATGCACCAATTACTGGCATGCCGTGTCTAAGTGTTAAAACTAAACCAAATAAACCTGAACCAATAAAAACTGTTAATAGCCAGGAAGAAAGTTGTTGATCAGTGAAATTTCCAGCAGTTGCAGCTTGAAATAAAATCGCGATAGGGCCAGTGGCTGAAATTAAAACAATTAAAAAACCTGAAAGTAGTGCCCCCCAAGTAAATGATTTGGGAAGATTCTTTAAGTTTTGTGATATAGCTTGAAAGATTGGAAGATCGGTAGTGCCACGTTCTAGTTGGATTGACATGAAAATACTTTAGTGTTTATGCCTTAAATCTTTTAACTAAACAGGCCTAAAACCTTCTTTAACTTCATGTTGGCCATGTTTAATCATGATGTGGTGAGTTGTCGTATATTCCAAGACAGATTCTTGGCTCATGTCTTTACCGAAACCGCTTCCTTTAACTCCTCCATGAGGACCTTCAGAAATTATTGGTAGATGATCATTAATCCAGGTAACACCTGCTTGAATCTTCTTTGAAATTTCTAAGGCTTTACCAACATCTTTGGTCCAGATAGATGAAGCTAATCCATATTCACTGTCATTTGCCAGACTGATTGCCTCTTCATCATCTTTGACAGAAGTTATGGTTATGACTGGCCCAAATACTTCAGTTTGTATTATTGAATTTTCCTGTTTAACATTTGAAAGCAAAGTTGGTGTGTAATAAAAACCGATACCATCGATTACTTTTCCACCTGTAATTAAAGTGGCACCATCATTAATAGCCTTTTGAACTTTTTGATGAACAAGATATCTATGTTTTTCAGATATCAGCGGACCAATATCTGAACTTTTATCTTTAGGATCCCCAACTTTAATTGATTCCATTTTTTGTTTCATTAACTTTTCTAAGTCTTTTACTACGGAATGATGTGCATAAATACGTGTCGCAGCTGTGCAATCTTGACCAGAGTTATAAGTACAAGCAAGAGAAATTGCTTGGGCTACTTGAGATAAATCTGCATCTTCTCTGACAATTACTGGAGCTTTACCACCAAGTTCTAAATGAACTCTTTTTGTAGTTTCACTTGCAGCTTGCATTACTTTTCTGCCAGAATCACTTGAACCAGTAATGCTGACCATAGAAATGCGATGATCTTTGACTAGTTGTTGAGCAACTTCTGCATCTCCCAGAATTATTTCAATTGTGCCTGGAGCAAATATTTGTTTTGATATCTCAATTAATTTAATTGTCGAAGATGGGGTTTGCGGCGCAGGTTTAATAACCACTGTGTTTCCCGCAGCTAATGCTGGACCAATTTTCCAAATGGCCATAATGAATGGGAAATTCCATGGAGAAATTGAACCAATTACTCCAATAGGTTTTCTAACCAAAAGAGATGTGTAACCATGATTAAACGAACCAGCACCTGTTCCATCTAAAGATCTAGCTGCGCCGGCAAAGAATCTGAGATTATCTAGCCCAAAAGGAAATTCTCCTTCTCGCATAGTCGACCATGGCTTTCCTGTTTCTGAAACCTCTAATTCACAAATTTCATCTGCATGTTTTTCAAGTAGATCGGCATAATCTAATATTTTCTTTGAACGTTCTCCCGGTGTTAATTCAGACCAAGGTGTAAACGCAGTTAACGCTCTACTAATTGCCTCATCGACTTGTTGTGTTGTTGAATCAGCAATTTCTCGAATTACTAAACCCGTTGCGGGGTTAATTATTGCTCTGTTCACTATTTAGCTAAAGCCTCAATTTTGGTGGCAGCTTCTTCAATTCCTTTACGGGATCTAACAGCCTCACCAATTTTATTTAATTTTGAAAGTAAGGCCGAATCATTAAGCAATTTATCAATTGCTCCATTTAGTTCCTCATCTTTAAATGCATAAGTTGCCAGTCTGATGCCATGGCCTTTTTCGTGAACTCGTTGAGCATTGTCATATTGATCCCAAAACAAAGGTAGAACGATCATTGGTTTTCCAAAGTGAACAGACTCTGTGGTGGTGTTATTTCCACCATGAGTGATAACTAAATCAACTTTTGGAATAATTGATATTTGTGGCAAGAATTCGGCACCAACCATGTTGGAGGCTAATTCGAATTCATTAGCCTGTGGGCCTTTAGAGACAATAAATTTGTGCTTTGTTTTACCCAGAATACTTACCAGTCGCTTCATGAGTTCAACATCAGCTGAACCCAAAGAACCTAATGATAAGTAGATCAATTTAGATTCAGCTGGTCTATTTGTAACCTCTTGAGGTAATTCAAATGCTGCATCTGTTGAGCGAACACTTGAATCAATCCTGTGCCAGTTATTACCCAAAGGTCTTTTATCTGTGTAATCAAGTTCTGTTGGATAAACATACATATTTAATTCTTTTGAAGTGTGAATGAAATCCAAATCTGGCAAAGCAGGTGCTCCTTGGGAAACAACCCAAGCATTAAATTTTTCCCACATAGTTCTTTGGGTTTTTTCGTAAGCTTGATTATAAGAATTCCATGAAGATGGATCATTTTCTGCTAATCCAGAAAATGGTGGAGCAATTTTTTCACCTAAAATTTCTAAGGGATTACAAGAAACAATTCTCACAAAAGGAACACCTGCAGTTACTGTTGCGGGAAAACAAACAACGTTATCTTCGATGATTACATCTGGTTTATGTTTAGCAATTATTTCTTTAAGTCTTGGTTCGCAATAAATCGCACCATCAATTAGTGCCTGACGGGTGGGAGTAATAAAAGTTTCAAGTTGTTCAACTGTTGGTTTTCGAAATTCTGGGGAAGTATCTCTAATAAAATCTTTCCAAAATTGACCTGCACTTTGCGCGTCAGCATTCTCTGGTGGAGCTGATAAATCAACTAATTCTTCTTTAAATCCAAGTGGGGATAATCTTCCACCCCATGATGATTCAGCAGCAAAAATAACATTATGGCCACGATTTTTTAAAACGTTTCCTATTCCAATGCAATTATTGGTTGGTCCATATGCGGATTCTGGCCAGAACAGAATTGTTTTGCTACTCATTTCATATCTCCCTTTTTAGAAAACTCTGATGTCTTGTGGTCTAAATGATAGATTCACTTGATCACCAATTTCAAGACTGGCTGATTTATCTGCGTAAACCCTCACTATTTCGTTATTTTTTAATTTAATATTTATATTTTTCCGATAACCAGCAAATACGGAATCAACTATTTCACCCGATCCATCCAGGACTTTCACTAAAGAAATATTTTCTGGGCGTATCAAAAATGAGATTTGCTTTCCGCTTTCATAATTATGTGAAACAGTTATTTCACCAAGTGCTGGATGTTTAAAACCAGTTGTAGTTGAAGTTGCTTTCAATAGATTGCCATCTCCAATGAAATTAGCAACGAATTCATTTGTGGGATTTTCGTATAGTTCTTGTGGCGTAGAGATCTGTTTAATCTCACCTTTATCGAACACAGCAATCCTATTGGCTAGTGAAATAGCTTCATCTTGATCATGAGTGACGATAATAAATGTAATTCCAAATTCATGTTGAATTCTTTTTAGTTCAATTTGCATTTCTTGCCTAATTTTTTTATCAAGTGCACTTAAGGGTTCATCAAGTAAAAGTATTTTTGGTTTTCTGGCAATTGCTCTAGCTAAGGCAACTCTTTGTTGTTGACCTCCAGAAAGTTGATTTGGTTTCTTTTTGACATGATCTTGAAGTCCTATCTTTTCAATAATTTCAAAAGTTTGATTAGAAATATCTTCTTTCGATAAAGAAGTATTTGTTAATCCATAGGAAATATTTGAAAAAACATCCATATGAGGAAACAAAGCGTAAGACTGAAACATTAAATTCACTGGTCGTGTTCTAGTAGGAATTGCCAATAAATCACTTTGATTCATTAAAACTTGTCCGGAGTCAGGATATTCAAATCCTGCAATAATTCTTAACAAAGTAGTTTTGCCACATCCAGATGGACCTAGTAAGGCAAACATTTCATTAGTTTTAATATCTAAAGAAATATTGTTTAGAGCTGCAACCGATCCAAAATTCTTAGATAGGTTTCTAATTTCAAGTAAGTTTTCACTCATATCGAATCAGCAACCTTTCCAATTCTTTGCGCCAATATAACTCCAACAAAACTTATAACCAGAAGTAGCGTTCCCAAAACATTTATTTCCGGTGTTACTCCAAATCTAATCATGGAATAAATAACCATTGGAAGGGTCGGAGTTTCTGGACCGTTTGTGAAGAAAGCAATCACAAATTCATCCATAGAGAGAGTGAAGGAAAGAACGGCTCCAGCGATAAGTGAGGGCATTAATTGCGGAATAGTTATTTTGAAAAGCGTTTTCACAGCACTCGCCCCTAAATCAGTTGACGCTTCTTCAATAGCTGGATCAATTAAACCTATACGGGCTAACACAACTGCAACAACGAAAGCTGTACAAAAAACAGTGTGAGAAATAATAACTGTAGTAAGACTTAAAGACAGTGAAATTGTTGAAAAAGTTGTAAGTAGTCCAATTGCTAAAACTAAATCTGGCACAATGGCAGGGGCAGTAGAAAAAGTTCTTAAGAATCCTCCCGCTTTCATTTTGTTTAGTCCAATTGAAATTGTTGTTCCAATTATTAACGATAAAACGGTAGTTACAACAGCAACAAAAATAGTTCTTTGAAAACTGGACATAATTGGCTCGTTTGACCAAATAGTTTGATACCAATCTAAACCAAAGCCTTTCCAAATTAAGGAATTACTACTTTTATTAAACGAAAGACCAACCACTGCAGTTATTGGTAAATAAAGAAATATGATGACAAAAACTGCAACTATGGCAGATAAATTAATACGTCTATGCATTTATATTCACTCTTTTACTTACATAACTTTGTATCGAAATTAGCACAATTAAAATCAGAGCTAAAATAAGTGCAAAAGTTGCACCAAAAGGCCAATCTCTGGCTTTCAAAAATTGATCTCGGACCAGATTTCCAATCATTACAGTTTTTCCGCCACCAAGCAGTTCTGGAACCACAAAGTTACCCAAACTTGGAACAAATACGAAAATGAATCCGATAAGAATTCCAGGCATCGCTAATGGAATCGAAACAGTTCTTAATGATTTCCATGCACTAGAACCTAAATCAAATGCTGCTTCCGTTAAATTCTTATCAACTTTTTCTAAGGCTGCATAAATAGGTAAAATCATTAAAGGTAAATAAAGGTAAGTCATACCAACAATTACCGCGGCTGGGGTATAAAGCATTTCAATTGGTTTATCAATTAAACCGATATTTCTTAAAAATTTATTTATGATTCCTTCGTTATTTAATAAAACTAACCAGGCGTAAGTTCTTACTAAAAAGTTAGTCCAGTAGGGCAAAATTATGGCCACGATCATTATTACTTGCCATTTGCGTGAGAGTCTTGAAATAAATAGCGCTGTAGGAAAGCCAATTAACAAAGACAAAAACGCAGTAGCACCTGCTATTAAAAGGGAATTGATTATTACTTGTACAAAGACAGGATCAGTGGCTCGAGCAAAATTATTAAAATTTATAGGTGTTGTTACTCCACCAAAGCGTCCTGCAGTAAGCACGGACATAAATAACATTGATAAAACAGGGATTGCGGCAAATAGTGTTAAGAAAACAAGACCAGGGGATGCCCAAGCCCAACCGAGATGGCGGGAGGTTTTACTCCCGCCATTTTTAACCAATCGGTTACCTAACTAATTAACTTGAAGTAACAGCTGTTGCTAGATCTGTGTACAACTTGGAGTCTGTACCCAAATCAAGAACTACTTCACCTTTTAGTAATTCAGCAGGTGTTAATCCCATATTTGGATATGAGGTTACAAGTGCTGGATCCAAAGTTTCTGTTGCTGCTTTGTTAGGAACTTTGTAGAGGATGTTATTAGCTACCCATGCATGCACATCTGCTTGCAGAATGTAGTTAATAAATGCGTGAGCTGCTTCTTTGTTTTTACTTGAAGACAAGATCACCATTGTGTCTGCCCAAAGATCGCTTCCTTCTTTAGGAATTACGAACTTAATTGCTGGGTTTTCAGCAGTACCGTAATTACACCAACCATCCCATGATTCAGACAAAACTGCTTCACCGGAAACTAGTTTTGTGAAATAAGCGGTGTCGTCATATGCAAGCAATGTTGGCTTGGTTTTGACTAATTGCTCTTTTGCTTTTGCAATTTCATCAGCATTGGTTGTGTTCATTGAGTAACCAAGTAATTTCATGGCAGGAAGCGCTAACCAGCGTTCGGTTGCAAGCATCGTGGTTTTGCCTTTAATTGAATCTTTTGGATTCAAAAGGTCATTCCATGAATCAGGAGTGAAGTCAACTAAGTCAGATCGGTAACAAATACCAGTTGTTCCCCATGCGTATGGAGCTGAGTAATTGTTTCCTTGATCGTAGGCAAGATCTGCTACTTCTGGATAAAGATTTGCCAAGTTTGGAATGGCTGCTTTATCGAAGTTAACAAGCTTTCCGCCAGATGCTAAAGCTTGTGCATACTGACCACTAACAAAAGCAATGTCAATTCCTGAATCATCAGAGGCAGTTAACTTACCCATGATTTCTTCATTGTTTGCATGATTAGTAATTGTGATGTCAACACCAATTGCTTCTTTTACTTTTGCTGCCAAATCTTCTGGGTAATAACCTGCCCAGTTAGAAATAACAAGTTTTTGTGTTGTTATATCTACATCTGGATCTACTGCTGCTGATGAAGCACTGTCACTTGATCCGCCACAAGCAGAAAGTAATAGTGCAGCCGCCGCAACAACAGCTGCTGAAAACTTAAAGTTTCGCACTGTCGCCATGTATATCTCCTCCAATAGGTTTCTGAGGGTTTTGGGGCCTCAGAATATTTCGAACTGAGTCTGTCAGTTCCTCTATTAGTTTTGCAAGGAAATCAGGAGATCAGTATCAATTCGTTATCTAATTGAGGGGCAAGATGGGGGATATGGCGAACATTGTTCTTGGCTCGGGACGACAAATAGACATATCCCCCGACACGAATCTAAGACTCAAACTATCCAGTGAAGATTTACTCGAGGTGGCTAAATGGGCAGTTCAATCAATAAATAGCAAGAGTGAAGTTTCAGGTTTTAGAGTCTTTGGAAATGAAAAAGTTAGCGTAACTAATTCTGAACCCGAATACATTCAGGTTGATCAAAGTAATTCAAGTTTTCGATATGGAGATTATTTAATAAAAATAAGAAAGACATTAGATCTTTCAAATAGAAACAATAATATTATTAGCATTTTAGCAAAAGCTAAATTTGATAACACACCTCAGTATTTTGGGCATATAGAAATCGAGATATTTGGTAAATCAATCGAATTTATAACAATTTATGAATTTATCGAGGAATCTGAAGATGGTTGGACTTGGGCACCGAAAAATCTTATTAACAACGATTTAAATTTCACCAATGAAATTGCAAATATTTGTGCATCCATGCACCGAGATTTGAAAGCTATGCCTTGCGACAAAACTATTGACTTTATGAAAGTAACAGAGGAAACCAAGAATCAAATACCAAACAATTTAAAAATAGATTCCAATTATAATTTCGCAGGTTACCCAGACCCTAAACAAATGTTTGAAATTTGGAATAATAACTCAACCAAATATTTTAGTGATCTTGAATTTAAAAAATTGTCATTTAGTTTTTCACAAAATAATAATCAAATGACCCATGGAGATTTTCATGTTGGCCAGATACTTAAATCAAGATCAAAATATTTTGTGATTGACTTTGATGGATCTCCGGTACTGCAAGCAGAGATGAAAAATAGTTGGGCGCCAAGAGAAAGTGATGTGGCACATTTTTTAACATCGATTTCTTTAGCGGCAAGAGTGGGAGAAAGATTAAATAAGCTTGAATACGGATCACTAAATTCAGTGGTGCGAGACGCTCAAGACAGTTTCTTATCAAGTTACGAAAACCATTCAAAAGTTCTTGGGCTAAACCCCCTAAATCAAGACCTTGTTAGTTATCTGAAATTTAGGCAATATTTATTTGAAATTATTTATGCCATTAATTATTTACCCAGATGGCTCTATGCTCCCGTCATTTCACTGCAGCAAGAATTAGGCTGGGCTAATGGCTGATACAAACGTCGTAGGCTTTATTGAGGATCTCAATAATCTGCCCAACGTAATTTCTTCAATTTCTCAAACCAAAGTATGGGGAAAAGGTGCAATTGAGAAAAACCAATTAATTTATTTTGTAGGGATGGGCTCTAGCTATTACGCAGCCCAAGATGTTGCTCGTCAACTTAGAAATAATGGATATTTAGCTGTAACAGAAATAGCTAGTGCCATAACTCCCAAATCGTTCCCAGAAAACTCATTAGTCATTGCAATCTCGGCCTCTGGAAATAGTGTAGAAGTAATAAAGTTTTTAGAAAACCTTCCAGCAAATACTCATTCAATAGCTTTAACTAGAGAAGCTAATAGCAAAATTACCAAGTTAGTAAAAGAAGTTCTAATTCTTCCGATAAAGCCTGAAACAGGTGGAGTTAGTACCTGGTCATATAGGGCAACACTAATTGCTTTGTTTCAATTACTGGAAAAACTAGGAATTGCGCCAAGTGTAAAAGAATCGTGTTTAAGTGCTCAAAAACAATTACAAAAATTATTAGATTCTAAAAATCAGTGGCTTGAATCTTTTATGAACTTAACAACAAGTGATAGTGGAATTTGGTTAATGTCACCTGCTGAAAGAAGTGGCAGCGCCTTGCAGGGCGCCCTAATGTTTAGAGAAGGTCCAAGAATGAAAGCTGATGGTTGCGAAACAGGAGATTGGTCTCACGTTGATGTGTATTTAACTAAATCACTTGATTACAAAGCTTTGATGTTTACTGGAAGTAATTGGGACCAGCAAGCAATTGAATGGTTAGTAAACCGAAATTCATCTTTTGGCTCAATCGGATCTTATTCAAAAGGAAACATTGCCTCTATCAATATTGAAGATGGCGACACGTTATTTAAACTTCTCACTGAACTCTTGATACCAGAATTAATGTCTGCAAATCTCTGGAGTAAACAATAAAATCAATGATTAAAACTTTATTAGTAATAACAAATAGTTCTTTAGTAGCGATTTATGCCATTGGGTCTGGATTATTGGTAAATACTGGAGATGGTTTTTATAGATCTCTCAAGAGGCCATTTTGGCAACCACCTGATTTTGTTCCCGGGATTGTTTGGCCATATAACTTCTTAGTGCTAATTATCGCAGGCATAATTATTGCAAATAATGCGAGTAATTTATTTCGTTTTAGTTACACCATTGCTTTTGCTTTTAGTGTGATAACTGCTTTGGTATGGGCTCATAGTTTATTTATTCAACACAACTTAATTCTTGCGGCAATATCTTTGGCAGTAACTGCACTATCAACTGTGCCGATGGTGGCCATAGCTTTCCAAACAGATTGGAAAATTGGCTTGGCCTTGCTTCCCTATCAACTGTGGCTAATTGTGGCGAGCTCTTTATCCGTTGGTTACAAGGTCCTCAACTAGCAATAACCCTGTGCCAAATCGTTGCCAAATTGTGCCCTAAATGTGGTTGACCAGGACATCTTCCTCATGAGAACCTCGAGGTGGCGGTTAAATCCTGCCAGGAGTATTTTTAGCAAGCCGGCAGTTTTAAAAGGAGATTAAATGTTTAAGAACATCCAAGGCCCAGAATTGATGATCATTTTGTTCATCATTCTTTTGTTATTTGGTGCAAAGCGCATGCCAGATATGGCACGTTCGCTAGGTCGTTCAGTTCGAATTCTAAAAGCTGAAACCAAAAACGACACCACCAAGACTGAAGAACCAACAAAAAATCCTGAGGCGTAAATCCGCTTAAATTTTATTTAGGTGGAGGTGTAATTAGTTTTGCCTGCAACAAAAGTGCAGCGATTTAAAGAAATGTCGCTGGTCGAACATTTACGCGAATTAAGAACTCGTTTATTTAAAGCATCTTTGGCAATTGTTATTGGCACAGTTGTGGCGTGGAGTTTTTATCCACGAATATTCGAGATTCTTAGCCAGCCAGTAAATCAAATTGTGGAACAAGCCCAAGCAAACGGTCGAGATGTTCGATTAGTTTTGGGTGGCGTTGCTGATGCTTTTGTTTTGCAAATAAAAGTCTCTGTTGTTACTTCTATGTTGGTAACTTCACCCATTTGGATTTATCAAATGTGGAGATTTATAACTCCAGGTTTATACAGAAAAGAAAAATTAAGAGCTTACCTTTTTGCAGGCGTGGCAACACCTTTGTTTGTCAGTGGAGCGGTGTTGGCATATATCTTTCTGCCAATTGGTTTAAAATTACTTTTCGGTTTCACCCCCCTTGGTGTGGGAAACTATGTTCCAGTTGATAAATATTTAAATTTCTTTTTGCGAATGGTGCTTGTTTTTGGAATAAGTTTTCTTGCCCCGTTGATTATTGTGATGTTAAATATTTTTGATGTGTTGGAAGCCAAAGCGATAACTTCTAGATGGCGCGTGGTGGTCTTAGTGGTTTTTGCTTTCTCAGCAGTTGCTACTCCCACCGGAGATCCTGTGAACATGACTTTGTTGGCAGTACCAGTTTTATTGTTGATATCTATTGCAACTTTTATTGCTTGGTTAAATGATAAGAGACGTGCTCGTGCTAGAAAAAATGATCCAGTATTAGGTTTGGCAGATGATGAAGCATCACCTGAACCAACCCCGTCAACAGAGTTGTAAATAAAGGAGCAAATATGCCAAAAATTGTTTCCATGGGTGTGCACATTTTAGATGTATTAGGTAGACATGTTTCAGAAATTCCCCCAGGCCAAAACATTGCCCTGATTGATGAAATAAGAATTACAGCTGCTGGAACTGCAGCAGGAACTGCTGTTGACATGGCCAAACTTGGTTGCAAAGTAGTAGCAGTCGGTGCAGCTGGGGACGACGAAATGGGCAACGTTTTATTAGGCATCATGAATCGTTACGGCATAGATACCAGTTATATGAAAAGAAAAAAAGGTGTGCAAACTTCTGGCACCATGTTGCCAATTAGACCAAATGGAGAAAGACCAGCACTGCACGTGATGGGCACTAATGCCACATTTTGTTTTGAAGATGTTCCCCAAGATGTAGTTAGAAATGCAGACTTTGTTCACATCGGCGGCTTTTATTTGATGCCCAAATTTGATGGCGAAGACACAGTTAAAACTTTGAAAGTTGCTCGCGAAGGTAAAGCCATCACCACGATGGATATTTTAGGAATCAAGCAAGACAACATGGCAGAAAAAATATTGCCAACCATGCCTTATTTGGATTACTTCATGCCCAATTTGGAAGAAGCGCAAATGATTACCGGTTTAACTGATTTGGATGCACTTTGCGATTTCTTTCTAAATGCTGGGGCTAAACATGTAGTGCTAAAAATGGGAGCAAGAGGAAGTT
Organism: Candidatus Nanopelagicales bacterium; assembly: GCA_016463095.1. Classification (GTDB taxonomy): domain Bacteria; phylum Actinomycetota; class Actinomycetes; order S36-B12; family UBA5976; genus ATZT02. The sequence goes on along the minus strand of JAEMSA010000008.1, from coordinate 16,151 downwards.
TAATAAAAGACAAAGCAGGTATGCGTTTAAGAATTCCTGCATTCAAAGTTGCGGTAGTTGATACAACTGGTTGTGGCGATGCCTGGACTGGCGGATTTATTGCAGGTCTTTCTCGCGGCATGACAATTGAAGAAGCTGCTCAATTAGGTAGTGCTTGCGGATCATTGGTTGCTACCGGACTTGGTTCTGATGCAGGAATTATTGATTTTGATTCCACTATGAAATTTGCTCAAACAAATCCAACCTTGCCCTTAGGCGATTAAGAAATTAAATTAAATAGGGCCTGGATCAAATTTGATCCAGGCCCTATTTGTTTTTGAACTAATTAACTCTTAGAACTAAATGCAGCATCAAATGCTGCAGTTGGTGGAGTGAAGTTCAGTTTTCTAATGAATTCCAATGCTTCTGGTCCACCAAAGAGGCGATCCATTCCGGCATCTTCCCATTCAACAGAAATTGGTCCTTTGTAACCGATGGAATTTAAACCACGGAAAACATCTTCCCAAGGAACATGACCATGTCCGGTGGATACGAAATCCCAACCGCGACGTGGATCTGCCCAAGGTAGATGTGAACCTAGACGACCATTTCTACCGTTTAATTGTTTACGTGATTCTTTGCAATCAACATGGTAGATACGATCTTTGAAATCCAAAAGGAAATTAACTGGATCAAGATCTTGCCAAACAAAATGGCTTGGATCAAAATTCAAACCAAATGCTGGACGATGCTTAATTGCTTTCATCGTTTCTACTGTGGTCCAGTAATCGTAAGCAATTTCAGATGGATGAACTTCGTGTGCAAACTTCACACCTTGTTTATCAAAAACATCCAAGATTGGGTTCCAGCGATCAGCAAAGTCTTTGTAACCAGCTGCAACCATTTCTGGAGTAACTGGTGGAAACATTGCCACGTAGTGCCAAATGCTGGAACCAGTGAAACCAACCACAGTGTCAACTCCAAAAGCTTTCGCAGCTATGGCAGTTGTTTTCATTTCTTCAGCTGCACGTTGACGAACACCTTCAGGATCTCCATTGCCCCAAACTCGGGAAGGCAATATTGATTTATGTCTTTCATCAATTGGGTTATCGCAAACTGCTTGCCCCACTAAATGATTGGAAATTGCCCAATATTTTAGGTTGTGTTTCTCTAAAATGTCTTTTTGTTTTCTGACATATTTATCACTTTCTGCAGCTTGCACTACATCTAAGTGATCACCCCAACAAGCAATTTCTAACCCGTCATATCCCCAACTGGATGCAAGTCTGCACATTTCTTCAAATGGCAAATCTGCCCATTGACCGGTGAATAACGTAATTGGTCTTGACATATTTTTCTTTCCTCCTTTTATTTTATTGTTTGGAAAGTTCCGTTGTTTGCGGAACTTTTTTCTACTGCTTCTAAAACTTTTTGAACTTGTAAACCATCAGCAAATGAAGGTTCAGGATTTGTGTTGTTCACAACGCTTTCCACAAAATCTTTAATTTCATGTGTGAATGGGTGTTCATAACCAATGATGTGTCCTGGTGGCCACCAAGCAGTCATGTATGGATGAACACTTTCTGTGACCAAGATTCTTTGGAATCCGGCAGTTTCTGCACCTTCGGTGTTATCGAAATACCAAAGCTCATTCATATCTTCGAATGAAAACTTTAATGATCCTTTGGAACCAAAGATTTCAAATCCCATATCGTTTTTACTTCCAGTTGCAAAACGTGTTGCTTCATAAGTTGCTAATGCGCCACCATCTGTTCTGCCCACAAATATTGCGGCATCATCAACAGTTACTTTGCCCATTTTGTTTCCAGAAGCACTAGCTTGCAAACCTGAATAATCTCCCGGTAATGGTCTTTCTTTAATAAATGTTTCAGTTAAACCTGAAACACCAACAAGTTTTTGTCCGGTCACAAATTGGGTGGTGTCAATTGCGTGAGCACCAATATCACCTAATGCACCTGAACCTGCTTTGTCTTTTTCTAATCTCCAAACTAATGGAAAATTAGGATCAACAATCCAGTCTTGTAAGTAGCGAGCACGGATGTGAAATATTCTGCCTAGTTTTCCTTCACTGATCATTTTCTTGGCTAGGGACACTGCTGGAACTCTGCGGTAATTAAATGCCACCATGTTTTTAACATTTTTGTTGGCATTAGCTGCTGCAACCATAAGTTCTGCTTCTGCAACTGTGTTTGCTAAAGGTTTTTCACAAATAACATGTTTGCCGGCATTTAGCGCAGCAATAGCAATTTCTGCATGTGAATCACCAGGTGTACAAATATCAATTATGTCGATATCGGAACGAGTTAATAATTTTTTCCAGTCGGTTTCAATTCCGTCCCAACCCAGTCGATCAGCTGCTTCTTGGGTGTTTGCTGCGTTTCGTCCGCACACTGCCACCATTTTGATTTCGGCGGGCAGGTCATAAACCCGGCCCACGTTTCGCCAAGCTTGAGAATGGGCTTTGCCCATGAAGGCATAGCCGATCATGGCCACACCCAGTGTTTTCTTTGCCATCTGGTTTGAATACCTCCCTGTATACAAGTTCTTAGACATCACCATAGGCGCATCTTTACGACTAATTCAAGACCGTAATACGCTTCCATTAATAACTCCGCCTCTATGCTGAGGCGATAACTTTGCTGGGAGGCTGGAAAGTCTTATGAAGAAACTCATAAACGATCCCTTCGACATGGTCGAAGAAATGGTCGAAGGCTATGTGGCAGCTAACGACCACATAATTAAAAGAGTGGGTAAGCGCTCTATTGCTAGAGCTAATTCCCCAATTCAAGGAAAAGTTGGAATTGTTGTTGGTGGAGGTTCAGGCCATTTACCAGCATTCGCAGGTTACGTAGGAAAAGGTATGGCCGATGGGGCAGCGTTTGGAAACGTTTTTGCATCCCCTCCCGCTAAACCAGTTATTGAAGCAACATTGGCAGTTAATGGTGGCGCAGGTGTTATGTACACCTACGGAAATTATCAAGGTGATTGCATCAACTTTGATAAAGCCCAAGACAAATGTCGTGAAATGGGAATTAAAGTTCAAACAGTTGTCTTAAACGATGACGTGTTATCTGCACCAAAAGACCAAGCACACAAACGCCGCGGAATAGGCGGATTGTTTTTAGTTTGGCATGTGGCTGGAGCAAAAGCAGAACAGATGGCATCTTTGGATGAAGTTGTTGCTGTAACAAATAAAGCTAATGCAAATACCAGAACTGTTGGTGTGGGATTAACTTCTTGCATAGTGCCAGCAAATGGTAAACCAACTTTTTCTTTAGCTGATGATGAAATAGAAATCGGTTTGGGAATTCACGGTGAACCTGGTATCAAACGAGTTAAAATTCGTCCTATTGATTCTGTGATTGATGAAATCATGGACGCAATATTGGCCGATCTTGACTACAAAGGATCCGATGTAGCACTGCTAGTTAACGGTTTAGGTGGAACTCCAGCAGAAGAACTTTATGTGGTTTATCGCAGAGTAAAACAAATCTGTGATGCTAACAAAATAAACATCAAGTTCAAACATGTTGGTAATCAAGTAACCGCTTTAGAAATGCAAGGAACTTCTGTTTCTTTGCTTCGTCTTGATTCTGAAATGCACGATTTGATCAAGAACACAACTGTTGATACCTGTATGTACAAGAAGGTGTGAGGAGATAAATCATGGCTAACGTAACTGGAGCACTAATTGCTAAATCATTAGTTTTAGTTGCTAAAAAAGTTGAACAAAATAAAGATTATTTATGTGAACTTGACGGTGAAGTAGGCGATGGCGATCACGGCGTCTCAATGACTATTGGGGTGCGCGCAGTTTCTCGTGCCGCTAAAGACTTGCCAGCTAATTGCACACCAAGTGAAGCTTTTCAATCAGCAGCAGATGCTTTCGCCGATGAAGTGGGTGCAACAATTGGGCCTCTTTATGAAGCAGCATTTGCAGCAGCAGCTGAATCTGTTAAGGGTAAACAAACGTTGAACGAAATTGGTGATTGGGCAATTGTGTATCGCTCAATGGCTAATGCAATTCAAGTTTTAGGTAAAGCGCAATTGGGTGATAAAACTTTGTTGGACGCATTTTTTCCAGCAGTTGATCACATTCAAGCTTTAGCAACTAAAGGCGGCGACTTAGAAAGCGCACTTCTTTCCACTGCTGAACGTGCTTTGAAAGCGGCGAAAGACACCAGAAATCTTGTGGCCCTAAAAGGTAGAGCTTCTCGTTTAGGTGATCGCGCTAAAGGTCATCAAGATGCAGGCGCAACATCATTAGCTGTGGTTCTTAAAGGATTTGCTGATGGAGTTAAAAAAGGTTAATTAAAGGAATCCGGTTTGATTGATTAATTTCAACCAAGCCGGATTCGTGTTTTCTGGATATAGTTTTAATAAGAAGAGGAGACTTAAATGTCCAAAATTACCCACGCTATTGAAACAGGGTTGTTCAAATCTCGCTACTTATTAATGCCTCTTTACATCGGCTTAGTTGGAGTGCTAGTTCTACTAGCAATCAGATTTGTTCAAGAATTCGTAAATATTATTTTACATTTTGGGGATGAGACTGGTCAAGAATTCGTTCTAGAAATATTAGCTCTCTTAGATTTAACATTGCTCGCAAATCTGATAATAATTGTTATTTTTGCAGGCTATGAGAACTTTGTATCAAGAATTGATGCAGCACATGATTCAGTTGATCGCCCACATTGGATGGGAACAATAGATTTTTCTGGTCTAAAAATTAAACTAATTGGTTCACTGGTGGCAATTTCTGTAATCGAATTGTTGAAAGATTTCATTGAACTTTCAGGTGAGATGGCAGTTGGTGAAGGTACCAAATGGAGAGTATTTATTCATTTAACTTTCGTAATTTCTGGTGTCTTATTTGCGGCCATGGACTGGATTGCTGACAAAAGAGAAGCTGTAAACATAAATAAGTAATTATTTAACAGGTATTAAGATATCCATTTCACATTTATTGCTGGTTGGATCAAATCTTTCATCATAAAGTTCTAAGTGTGGGGCATTTCTCATTTTCAATTTGGTGGCAGGAAACCAGTTTGTGTAAGCGTCAATATAGCTTTCTTTAAGATTATCCATCGGGCCTTTGTGAGTGTATTTAACATATTTTCCGGCAGGAATAACAATTGTTTTAAATTCAAGACCAGGAGGAACTCCGCGTTTGAATTCAACGCCAGCTAAATATTTAATTTTTCCAGGAGTCGAATCTTGATCAATGGGAATTACCACGCCATAACAAGTTCCAGTTGATTTACTTCCTAATTTTGGAAATATTGACCAAAATTCTTCCCATAATTCTGGTAACAGAGATTCTTCATATTTTGCTTCAGGCATCAACATGGAATTGGTCACAGTTTGTAGTCCAGCAATAGTTATTGATTCATATTCTTTTGCTTTGACTTTTCTTTTGAACATGTTTGAATTCTATGTGAATCACCGATACTATTCATGTTATGAAAACAAAATTAGCGATATTGAGTGTTTTGAGCATTGTCTTAACAGCTTGTGGTGGATCGACAGAGTCAGCCCCAGCCCAAAATAATGATGTCCCAGTCGTTGTGCAAAATCCGGCAGATCCAGCAAATGCGGGTTATTACATTGATGGAATTGTTTATACGCTAGTTAATGGTGCTTTAGAGCAACAAATTGAAGATTCAAGCACCATGAATGTTTTTAAACTTCTTGAATTCAAAGCAGCAGGTGATATCAACAGTGACGGCACAGATGACACCGCTGTGGTGTTGCTTAACGACTCTGGTGAATCAGGAATTTTCTACTACTTGGGAATTCTGACTTCCGGATCAACTCCAATTATTGAAAACACCACATTTTTAGGTGATCGAATTGACATTAAAGCCATTAATTTTGTGGACGGTAAATTCGAAGTTACCTATCTTGACCGTGATGAAGAAACATCATTTGATGCTGATCCCAATGTTGAAATAATTGGTATTGCTGAATTAGATGAAAGCAAAACTAGTTTTAACTTCAGCTGTCGTGATACTGCTGGAATTTGCTTATAAATTAACCAAGCATTGAGGCCGTTGAACCAATTATTTTAAGAATGCTGGTTCTCATATGGTTAATGTGTTCTGCAACTGCTGGCTCAATAAGTTCTAATTTTTGATTTGCAATTGCTATAGCTAAAACTTCATGCTCTTTAGAACAAACTTCTAATCTGCTTTCATATTGAGCTGAGCGAGTCCAGAATCGTTGAATTTTTCTTCTATGTATCAGTGCAATGTTTGCCATTAGTTGAGTGTCTGCTGCTTTAAAAATGAGATCATGAAATTTAGTATCTGCTTTGCTCCAACTATCACGATCATCATTTTTTGCTTCACTTATCATTTCTTGTGCACATTCGAGTAATTCTTCTCGATGTTCTTTTTTCATTTTCTTTGCAGCTTGAACGAAAAGAAAAGTATCAATGATTTGTAAAAGATCACAAGTTTCTTCAACTTCTTTTGGAGTTACTAAAGAAACTGTGAAACGAGAGGAATCACTTTTTGTAATTAATCCTTCAGCTTCAAGTCTTTGTAAAGCTTGTCTTATAGGAGTTCGAGAAATTCCAAGAGTTTCCGCCAATTTGTTTTCACTGATTGGTGAATTTGGCGGAATCTTGAATGTGGTTATGGCATTAACTAAATAGTCGTAGGCACCAGTAAAAAGTAATGAATCCTGTGACGGTTTAGTATTGTTTGCCATAATTAAACGCGATCAACAAATTCTCTGTTTTTAACTGTCACAGGTACTTTTGTTAATTCCAACACAGCTTTAGCTGTGTGTTCGGATAAACGTCGAAATGCTTCTTCGCCTTTTTCCATGGTGGCTCTCATTGGATTTCCAATAGTTCCAGATTCTACAAATTCGTGATGATCCATTGGGAAGGTGAAGTATTGGTAACCTTCGAATTCCACATCAGGCATACCATCATGTTTGGTAAAACTCTTAGGCAAGAATGCTGGAATTTGTGCCATTTCAGGAAAGGCACGTTCCATTCTTACTAAGTCTGGGTCATATGCCATGTCTTGGGAAGTTTCTAATTCGGATGAATGCCAACCTGGAGTTTCTTCTGGTGGGTTTTCCATTAATCCTTCTAGAACTCCCACATAGCGTTCCATGTAAGGACGCACAAAACCAATGAGTGCTCCAGTTTCGTAACGCAATTTTCTTAACACTGGATCTACAACTTTTGTGTTTGATCCATGACCGTTAACAAAAATAATTCGATTGAAACCATGATGAATTAAAGATCTTGCAACGTCATACATCAAAGCATTTAAAGTTGAAGCTTTGATGGTGATGGTGCCACGACCTTCACCTGGTAAATGCATGTGTTGTGGTGAATAACCAGTCCAAATTGGGGGAGTATGAAAAACCCCAATTGCTTCGGACACTCTTTGCGCAACTTCGATTGCGGTGATGGTGTCTGTATATAACGGTAAATGTGGACCATGTTGTTCAGTGGATGCCATGGGCACTAACACTGTGTCTTTTTCTTTTAAGTATTCGCGAATATCAACATAAGATAATTCGGTCATATCCCAAGAGCGAAACTTTGCTCTGAAAGCGTCATCACCTGTGGTGAGTCGTTGAAACTTTCTGATTGGATGTTTTGCCATTTATTTGCTCTCCTTATTCATCATGTCGATAAAAAGTTTACCGACTGCCTTACCAAACTCAGCATCGTTAACGTGCATATCGAAGGTTGTTACTTCAATATCATCATTTAAGTTGTTTTGGAGCTGATCCATAAATCTTTTATCTGAGGCTGGATCAAAGAAAACGCCACCCTTTTTGTTAGGCATCGATATTCCTTGAGTAGGGATTACTACTTTTACTGCACCCTTTGATTCGTTCAAAGAATCAGCAAACTTTTTACCTAACTTTTCCATTTCATCACCATTTAGTCTCACTAACCAAAATTCTGGATTGTGATTGTAAAGAGGTCGATCTTTTAAGTTTTCTGGAACAGTGTGTGCATGAAAAACTACAAAGTCAACACATCCTGGTACCACCACTTGGGGCAAACCTAAACGGCCGGCAATTTTTAATCTGTTCTCATTGGCAACATGTATGCCACCAACAAGATTTGCTGCCATTTCATTTGGTGTGAAATCAATAATTCCTACAAACTGTCCTTTTTGTGCTAACTCTTCCATCGCAGGTCCACCCACACCATTGGCATGGAACACAACTAATTCATAACCTGCTGCTTTCATCAATGGTTGCATTGCAGTAATTGCAGTGTTGGTGTTACCAAGCATTGTTACAGCAACTGCTTTTGTACCCGGTTTTGGTTTTGCTAATTGGTGACCTTTTTGGATCATGCCAAAAACAGCTGCAGCTGCGTTATCAAAAATTGTTTTAGAAATGTCATTTAAACCCAAGATGTCAACAATGGAATGCATGGTCATCATGTCTGTGGTGCCAACTAGTGGTGCAAATTCATGTTTACCTGAAGCAATAGGAGAGATAACAATTTTTGGTGCACCAATTGGTAGTTCCATTAAAGCTGCCGCGGTCATCACGCCACCTTCAGCGCCACCTAAACCAATTGCTCCAATAACTTCGTTTTGGGCAACCATTTCTTTAACTTTTTTAACAACGAATTCGCGCATTAATTCAACAGCAGCGCCCCGAGAGCCTGCGTTTTGAACTTTTTCAATTGTGGTGCCACCGAATTGGGCAAGTTCTACTTTAGAAAAATCTGGGGTGATACCTACTGGTTCACCTAGTATTCCTACGTCAATCACATAAGGGTTAAGACCGAACTCTTTTAATTTGTCTCTCACATAAGCAACTTCGGGGCCTTTGGTGTCAAGTGTTCCTATTACTAGGACTAACTCTTTCACCAAGGGCTCCCGAAGTTGTTAATGTATTTTTCTTATTTAATTAAATAAGAGGTAGTAATGTATCTGCGTTTTCTTTAACCAACCAGTCATAGAATTCTTCAGTTAACACTGATGAACCATGGTCGATAATGAACTTCAGTTGATCTGCATCAATACCCTTTGGATTTAGGTCCAAAGCATTCTTGTATTTGTTTACCGGAGTTCTGTCAACTGGAGCTACGAATTCAGCAGTTAATGCACCGTCGTAACCAATTTCTTTCAAAGTGGCTACAACTTTCTTCCAGTCATAATCACCGTGTCCTGCTGGCATACGGTTGTTATCTGCAACGTGGAAGTCGTTTAGTTTCTTGCCAGCTAAACGAATTGCTGCATATAGATCTTGTTCTTCAATATTGATGTGGAATGCGTCTAAACAAACTCCACAATCTGGTCCAGTTGCTTCAGCTAAAGCTAATGCTTGTTCGCAACGGGTAATGAAATAAGTTTCGAATCTGTTTAAAGGTTCGATTGCTAATTTCACACCAGCAGCTTGGGAATGAGCATAAATTTCTTTCATTCCGGCAACTGCCCAACTCCATTCTTCATCAGGAGTTGCATCTGGAGTAATTTTTCCTACGGTTGCAGGAACAATGGTCATTTCTGTTCCATCAAGTTCTTTAACCATAGTGATGCAATCTTTTACATACTTAACACTCATTGCTCTTTTCTTTTCATCTTTAGCAACAAGATTTCTTTCACCTAACATCAGAGTTACAGAACCCCAACACTTTAGGTTGTATTTCTTTAATAGATCGCGAGTATCGGCAGATGGATATTTTTCTGGCTCTCCACTGATTTCAATACTCTTGTAACCGTATTTAGCTAGTCGGGCGATGGTTGTTTCCAGCGGCTCGGCGCGCATCCAGTTATGCATAGATAAATGCATTGCTTTTCCCTTCTAGTAACTAAGTTCTTAGTTACTAAACCTTGTTGTGTTTTTTACGCAGAACCCGGTGGACCAAACCCAAGTTTTCCTGGGTTCATGATGCCGTTTGGATCCCACGCTTTTTTTAGACTCAACATGAATTCCCATGATGAGCCGTGTTGTGTCTTCATAAAACGACCAAGTTTTAAACCAACACCGTGGTGTTCGTTTAAGGTTCCCCCGTTTTTCAAAGACGCATCAATTGCTGCGTTCCACAAATCGTCGTGCAATTTCATGGCTTCGTCAATATCTGTAGGTGGGTTATCTACATAAAAGCGGTCATAAATCATGCCGCCCCACGGAAACCAGTGAGAAAAGTGTGCGGTGTAACGAGCTTTGTGGTGAGCAAACTGTTTTTCTATAACTTCTTTTTTGGCTTTATAGATTGCTGGCAGATCATTGAATCTGGCACAAGTATCGGTGGTGCCATAAATCATTGGAGGGGCAGGAATATTGCCATGTTTAAATGGCTCATATTTCCCGTCCCACCAATTTTGGCCAACTTGTGGCCCGTGTGGGTTACCGCCCACACCAACACAGATCAAATCTATTTCTTTTGCTTCCAAATCTGTTAAAGATTTGGCGCCATCACACATGATTACCATTAAGACACCTTTGATACCAAGGTTTAAGAATTCGGAAAGTTTTTTAGTATCAGCTTCGTCATAAAGTCTGATCACAGCTGGTTTCCATCTTTTAGTCATAATTAATCTTGCTGCTTCAATCCCGGTGTTTACATCTTTGAAACCGTAAGACAAGAAAACTCTTGATTCAGGTAAATGTTCTAATCTCATCGCAGCTTTAGTAATAACACCAAGTGTTCCCTCACTGCCAACAAGGGTTTGAATAATTCCTGGACCTGAGGCATGACTTGGTACTGGAAGTGTGTCAATTATTTTTCCATTAGCCATTACTGCTTCTATTTGTAAAACTAAATCTTCTGCTTTGCCGTATTTTGTGGAGACCACACCTGATCCTCTGGCAGCTAAACATCCACCGATAGTTGCACCAAAGAAATGTGAACCAGGGTAGTGCGGCATGGTTAAACCTTTAGCGTTTAATACTTTTTCTAATTCAGATCCGTCAAGGCCTGCTTCAACAGTGACAATCATTGAATTTTCATCAATATCAATAACTTTGTTTAATCTTTTTAAATCAAGGGCGATTCCGCCATAAAGAGCAAAAGTTCCAGATTGGGTTCCTGAACCTCCACCGCGTGGAATCACTGGCAGGCGATAGTCATTTGCAAGGGCTACAACTTTAGAAACCTCTTCAGTTGATTTAGGTGAAACCACTAAATCTGCAATTGGTAATTCTTCATTCTTCGATAACAAATACTTACTCATCCAAGACCAGTCACTGGCTTGTTCAATTCTTTTAGCTTTGTCGCTACTTACTTGATCATGGCCCACGATGGCACCAAGTTCTCTTGCTATTTGATTAATTAAGTATTTTGAACGGGCTTCGTTTTGAGTGAACGCCATCTGGTTTCAGTGATCCTCATCGCTTTAGTATTCAAGGTTGTATACAGAAATGGACATTACTCTTAGAAGTCTGAATCGGTCAATAGATATTTAGATGAGAATTTTGCACTATATACATGCGCGCCTTTTGACTATATGCATGCAGCGATTTCGGTCTTAAAGTCATAATTCAAAACAAAGAACTGATTACTTTTACTTATTGAGGGTTTTAACCATTTCACGGCAAAAGTCAGGAATATCAGCAACTACTCGACCCCACACCAAATTGCCTTCGCTAAATGCTGCTTCGTCAACCCAAGTTGCTCCGGCATTAACTAAATCATCTTTTATACCTAAAGATCCCGTTGCTTTTTTGCCTTGCAGAATGTCAGCTGAAACTGCCAATGATCCACCGTGGCAAATAATGCCAATTACTTTATTTTGGGAATTGATTTCTTTAATTAAATTAATGACACTGTCATAACGTCTTAATTTATCTGGAGCCCATCCACCAGCTAGCACTAATCCAACTAAATCATTTGCTTTCAAATCAGAAATTAGAACATCAATATCAATTTTTAAACCATTTTTTCCAGTAATTTGTTTCTTATCTAAACCGGCACTAACAACTTTAAATCCGTCTTCTTCTAAACGCATTCTGGTTACGTGATATTCCAAATCCTCAACCCCATCAGCGATGGGAAATGCAACTGTGCCTTTGCTCATTATTTTTTTGCTTCCTTTTCTAAGTCATTTATCTGTTTAACTTTTGGTGCACTTGGGCCTTGTTCATCAAAAACATAATCAAGCCAAGGCTTGATTAAACTCAAAGCAAGTTCGGGAGCAACAACTCTGGCACCCATTGTTATTACTTGACAGTTATTACTTAACACTGCTCGTTCTAAAGAATAAGGATCATGAACTGTGGTGGCTCTGATTCCAGGAACTTTGTTGGCAGAAATTGCCATACCAATTCCAGTGCCACAAACTAATAAACCTCGATCTGCATTTCCAGAAGTTATTTTTTCACCTAACGCAAAACCAATGTTTGGGTAATCAGTTTTATCATCCAAAGAATTAACGCCCATCTCAATTACTTCAGAGACTCGGGAATCGTTTTGTAAATATTTCTTTAATTGCTCTTTCAGTTCAAAGCCCGCAAAATCAGAGCCCACCACGATTCGGTACTTAGTCACACCAACCCCAGTTCTTTATTGCCTTTTGGCCGAGGGGGTAAATCCCTCAAGACTCCCAGAATAGCGTTACCCAATTGTTACGAAAACTTATCCTTTTTACTTGACGGAATACCGACCTGTATCCCATTATTGGGCGTAAGACCGACTCGTCTTGAGTCGATCTTTTTTGAGAAGGAGTTCACTTGTCAGAAGAGACAAAAATGAAGCTTGACCGTCGTCGCCTTATCAAGGCTGGCGCCGCAGCAGGCGTTGCAATCCCAGCAGCAGGTTTGTTGGCAGCTTGCAGCAGTGGCGGAGACGCAGAAGGCGGCGCAGCCCCTTCAGCAGATTCACCGTTGTACGGAAGTAATGCAGAAAACATGCAAGGAAAAACTCTTGACTTTGCATATTCACGCATTGCCGGATGGCCACCAAGTTCTGCGCCAGCAACACTATGGCCAGACTTTCAAGCCTACGCAAAAGAAAAATATGGTTACACAGTTAACGATATTACTTTCATCGAAGCCGGATTCGGAGAACTTTTCCAAAAGGTTTCTCCATCACTTGCATCAGGATCACAAGATTACAATTTGATGGTCGTTGATTCACAATGGTTAGGTGCTTTGTCAGAACCAGGTTGGATTGTTAAGGCAGACGATGTCTTCGCAGCAAACCCAGAACTAGACATCGAACCATTTTCAAGTTTGGTAACAAACACTTACCAGGTTTACCCAGATGGTTCAGGAATTCGTTGGGGCTTCCCACAAATGCCTGACACACAAGGTGTATTCATGCGTAAAGATATGTTAGAAGATCCAAAGGAACAAGCTGCATTCAAAGCTAAAACCGGTAAAGATCTTCCAACAACTGCAGAATCAATGTATGAAATCGAATTCACAGATCTTTATGAGATCATTGAATTCTTTCATCGCCCAGATAAGGAAATGTACGGAACAGCAATGATGTATTCGAAAGAATACGATTTCTTCAGCTGTGCCTACTATCCATTCGCTTACTCAACTGGCGGAAAAATTTGGGATCCTGCAACATCAGATGTTTACGGAATTCTAAACTCTGATATCAACGCTAAAGCTATGGATCAATTCATTGGTTTGATGAAATTCCAACCAAAGGATGCTGCTTCATTTGGTATCGGTAACTTACTCGACCTTTTCAACGGCGGAAAATGTTTCTCCGCTTGGCAATGGTTAGCAATTGGTAAGTTCATGGGTGGCGCAGACGCTGTTGTTAAACCAGAACAAGTTCTCTCAATTCCACTTCCAAAGTGGGACGGAAAACTTATCGGTGCAATGGGTGGTCAACCATGGGTAATCAACGCTTATAACGACGAAGACCACATGCGTGTGTCAATCGACGTTCTAAAATGGTGGTACACCAAGGAAACTCAAGACAAGTTCATCCTTGAAAACGGTGGATTGCCATGGAGTAAAGAAGGTGCTGCAAACCCTGCTTACCTAGCGGTTGCACACTATGTGAAGCCATTCTTGTACATGTTAGAAGAAGGCCGCTCACAAGACTTCTGGCATTTGCCAGAATATGCTGAAATGCTAGCTGTACAACAAGAAGCATTCAACGGTGTTGCAACTGGAACAGTTAAAACATCAGCAGAAGCTCTTGAATATGCAGCAGCAAAACAACAGCAAATTCTGTTCAACGCTGGTCGTACCAAGACAGCTCCTCCGGAGAATGTCGACTCTCTAACTCTCTAAGGGTTAAGAGCAAAGATCATTGTGTTGGTGTCCCGCTAGTCGGGGCACCAACACAACTCTTATGATTAGGGCAAGTTAAATTTTTCAAGTCACTTGTAACACAAAAGGGATGGTAATGGCCAAGAGCGTTGAGACACTTGAGAAATCCATCAAGGATGCTCCCAAGGCAAAAAAGCCAGAGGCACAAAAGAATTGGTTTTCCTGGGGCTTATTAGCACCAGTTCTGTTTTTCTTTGTTTTAATGAGCGTTGTTCCAACAATTTGGATGTTTGGTTTAGCTTTTTATGATTACACATTAACTTCTGCAAATAAACCAAAATT
>JAEMSA010000008.1:0-1534 GCA_016463095.1 Candidatus Nanopelagicales bacterium | reverse complement strand
AAGACTATGGATTTGGCATATGTAATGACAGGTGGTGGACCAGGTGATCGAACAGAATTAATTGCAGTTTCCCTATACAGATTTGCGTTTAAATCATTTAAATTAGGTTATTCATCGGCTGTCTCAGTTTTCTTGATGTTTATTGCTATCGCGTTGACTTCAATTTATCTATATATTTTGAATGCTAGAAAGAAGGCTGAGGAATAAAATGGCTGAAACAATTTTCAAACCGAAACGTAAAGCTGGTCCAATAAAATTTGCCACCCTTGGTGCTTGGGGTATTTCCATACTGTTCTTCTTACCTGTTGCCTGGATTGTTTCAACAGCTTTCAAACCAAAGGGAAGTATTGTTGTTTCCCCGCCAGTATTTTTCTTCAAACCAACACTTTCAAACATCACTGAGGCGCTGAACTTTGATAACACTTTGTCTTATTTCATACATTCAATTGTTTATTCATTTGGTTCTGTGATCATTGCAATTTTGGTTTCCTATCTTGCCGCTTATTCATTCTCACGATTTAAACCAGCAGGAACTGACTTCTTAATGTTCTTGTTACTCTCAACAAGATTTGTGCCTGCAGCAGCTTTCGTTGTTCCGTACTTTCAGTTATTTAATCTTTTGAAATTACAAGATTCTTATATTGGTTTGATTGCTTTTTATGCCATGTTTTCAATCCCATTTTCAGTTTGGATCCTAAAAGGATTCCTTGATGGGATTTCACAAAGATTTGATGAAACCGGTTTGGTTTATGGAGCATCTCGTTGGCACATTATGTTTAAAGTAATTTTGCCTCAAGTTAAACCAGGTTTAGTGGCATCATTTGTATTCAATATTTTGTTTGTGTGGAATGAATTCTTGTTCAACTTCCAACTTGGTGGAGCTAAAACATTTGGTATCCCAGTTGGATTGTTCACTGGTTCAACCAAAGGTGGAGGTATCGACTGGGCATATGTTGCCTCAATTGGAACTCTTTACGTCTTACCACTTGTGATCGTAATTTACGCATTCCAAAAATATCTATTAGTTGGACTTACCTTTGGAACTGTTCGAGGTGAGGTATAAATGTCTGCAGTAGTTAAAACTAACAAACTTCCATTTGCTGCACGTGCTCAAAGAATAAATATTTACCTACTACTTGTTGCTCTTTTAATGCTGGCGCAACAATTTACTTACACAATTTATGTTTGGGGTTTTAGATTACTTTTCGTAGTTGTGACTTTGCAAGTTGCACTTGGAAACATAAATCCTGATTGGGATAAAAAGAAAACTTTAAAGAAGACTTTGGTAATTCTCTTAATCATTGTGGTCATATTTGTATTTTCAATACTTGTCACACCGTACTTGATCGAACTTGGCAAGCCTAAGAAGAGATACTAAACAGGGATTATTAAAATGACTGATTTAGCACTCAAAGTCTCAGGACTATCAAAGTCCTATGGCAATAAAGTCGTCCTAGATAATCTTTCATTCACTGCTTTAATGAATGATTTTTCTGTTATTTGTGGAAAACCAGGTAATGGTAAATCTGTTTTA
>JAEMSA010000046.1 GCA_016463095.1 Candidatus Nanopelagicales bacterium | reverse complement strand
GATCAGCGCCAACCACAACTGTGTCTGATGACACATTCTTTGTCACCACAGCGTTTGCTCCGATAATTGCGTTTTTACCAATTGTTATATTTCCTAAAATTTTGGCACCAGCGCCAACAAAAACACCATCTTCAATAGTTGGATGTCTTTTACCTTTATTTAATGATCTTGCACCCAGTGTTACGCCGTGATAAAACATCACGTCGTCACCAATTACAGCAGTTTCACCAATAACTACACCCATACCGTGGTCAATAAAAAATCTTCTACCAATTTTAGCCCCTGGATGAATTTCTACTCCAGTTAAGAAACGGTGATAGGTGGACATCAATCTTGCTAATAAATACAGTTTTCTATTCCACACCCAATGAGTTATGCGATGTAGCCAAACAGCATGTAACCCAGGAGATGCCAATACCAATTCTAATTTAGATTTAGGTGCAGGATCTCTTTTTAAAGCTGCATTAATATCTTCGCGAAACCTGATCATTGTTCCATTAAGTCTTGGTAAAGAACTGTTGATAAGTATCTTTCACCAAAAGATGGAACAATTACCACAATAATTTTTCCATCAAATTCTGGTCTCTTAGCAACTTGTGCTGCTGCCCAAAGTGCTGCACCTGAAGAAATTCCAGCAAGAATTCCTTCTTCTGTTCCAGCTCTTCTGGCGTATTTAATTGCTTCTTCATTTGGTGCATCAAATACTTCGTCATAGATTTTGGTATCCAAAATTTCTGGCACAAAGTTTGGGCCAATTCCTTGTAAAGGATGTCCTGCCGGAGTTCCACCATTAAGAATTGGTGAAGCTGCTGGTTCAACGGCGAATATTTTTATATTTGGATTTTTTTCTTTCAAAACTTGTCCAATACCAGTGATAGTTCCACCAGTTCCTATTCCTGCTACAACTGCTGCAACTTTTCCATCTGTATCATTCCAGATTTCTAATGCTGTTGTATTTCTGTGAATTTCAGGATTTGCAGGATTTGCAAACTGTCTAACTAGAAGAGCATCATCTTTACTGCCAATTTCTTCAGCTTTAGCAACTGCGCCCTTCATACCTTCAGGACCTGGAGTGAGCACAAGTTGCGCACCATATGCCCTAATTAAAGTTCTGCGTTCTTTACTAACTGAATCAGGCATTGTCAAAATAACTTTGTATCCTCTTGCTGCACCAACCATTGCTAAGGCAACGCCAGTATTTCCCGAAGTAGCTTCCACAATTGTTCCACCTGGTTTTAATTTTCCAGATTTTTCTGCATCATCAATCATGGCAATACCAATACGATCTTTAACGGTTGACGATGGATTATAAAATTCTAATTTTGCATAAACTTGAGCTTTAGCTCCGTCAGTGATGCGATTAATCTTTACTAGTGGGGTGTTTCCAACAACTTGGGTGATGTTGTCATAGAGCTTCATTTATAAGGTCTCCTGTTTATGTATGGACTAACTTGATACTCCAATTTTAGTTGGGAATTATAGGGTGCGCGAGTCGGATAAATTACTTGCAAAGACTTTGCAACAACAATTGATTGACCTTTTTTACCCACCAAATATGCGCCAACTTACCTATTGAAGGAGAATATAGTCATGAATCATTGGTTACTAGTTGCGTCTGTTTTAGCACTATCAAGTGCCTTTGGTTTATTCCTTCATTTCACTAGAGGAAAATTAACCAAGAAATATTCTAAAGAAATATCTTTTGATCAACTTAAACTTGGTCAGGAACTAGGAAAGAAAGCTACGATTTTACTATTCAAAACGGAATATTGCTCAACTTGTCCTGGGGTAAAAAGACAAATTAATGAACTGATCAAAAATGATGAGGGAATATCTTTTTATGAAATTGATGCGGTTGAAAGAATTGAACTTGCCAAGAAGCTACATGTTAAAAGCTCCCCTACTGTTTTGTTTTTCAACGAAGCAGGCTTAGAGGAAGGCAGAATTATTGGTGCCCCTAAAAAAGACCAATTACGAAATACCTTAGAGAAAATAACAACAATAGAAATGGAGAAAACAAATGCAAATTGATGCCAGAGGTCCTAGATTTGGTGCGGCAATAACACTGGTTGTTTTATTACTGGTCATCTATTTTGATAGCGCTCTTCTCCTTGCTTTTCAAACGTTAGTTTGGGCAATTGGCGCATTTGTTGGCCCGCACAAAAGTCCTTATGGTTTTATTTTCAAAACATTAGTTAAGCCAAGACTTAAAGGTGTTGGAGAGTTAGAAAATGTCAAACCTCCTCAATTTGCTCAATTAGTTGGGTTTGTATTTGGAGTTGTGGGCTTGATTGGTGTGGCAATTGGTAGCTCAACCGTGTTTCTAATTGCAACAGCATTTGCCCTAGCTGCAGCATTTTTGAATTCTGTTTTCAATTTCTGCCTAGGTTGCGAGATGTATTTGCTTTTGGTAAGGGCAAGACTTATTAGATAGCAGGCGCTTTTCCACAACTAATAGTTATCCACAGAGTTTCACTATTGCTTTTTCGGATAAATGCATGACAAGATAACTTGTATATGTGGAATTCGAACCATTCATTGCTCCTAGCGCACTCAAACATGGCATCAGCAGAGAAGACATTCTGCATGCCTATAGAAATCCGATTAGAATATTTGAACTCGATGAAAACCTATATATGATCATTGGAGCTAATCAAGCAGCAATCATTTTAGAGGTTGGGGTGAGTATTAATTCAAATCGTCAGATTATTATTCACGCAATGAATGCAAGAAGTAGGTTTTTATAATGCCTAAATCCGTGGAAGACATTCTGGCTAACGCTGAAAATTTAAGCAAAAGGATAAGAGATTTCGAACCATCTAAAAAAGATGAAAAAGATGTAAAAGTGTTTAAAGCACTTCAAGATGCTGCAATGCAAAGATCTCTAGTTGAGAAAAATCTTGTTAAGCAAATAAAAAAGGCTAGAGCTAATGGCTATTCTTGGTCCTTAATTGGTTCATTTCTTGGAACAACGGGAGAAGCAGCACGACAGCGATATGGCGATAATTAATTAAATTTTTCTCATGGCAGACTCTTTCCCATGCATCAGTTCACCCCGGAAGTTGAAGCCTTAGCCAACGAAGTTTTGGCCTATTCCTTGCAGAGATTAAAAAGTGATCCTCCATTAGATGGTCCAAGAACTGCAGATGATTTGTTTAGAGAAGTTGGCAACACCATTACTGAAAAAGGTTTAGGTGGCCACCAAGCCTTAGAAGTATTCACTGAAGTTTTAGCAAAAGCATGTATTTCAACATATCATCCAAGAAACTTAGCGTTTATTCCATCTGCTCCAAGTGAATATGCAAATCTTTTTGATTTAGTCGTTGGCGCAAGTGCTTTATATGGTGGGTCTTGGCAAGAGGGTTCTGGTGCAGTGTTCGCAGAAAACCAAGCATTGCGTTGGATTTCTGATTTAGCAGGATTACCACAATCTGCAGGTGGAGTTTTTGTGCAAGGTGGGACAATAGGAAATCTTTCTGCGTTAGTTGTAGCACGAGAAGAAGCACGAAAGAAACATAAAGATATAACTAGATGGGCCATTGCCTGCAGCGAAGAATCTCATTCATCTCTCACCACTGCAGCCAAAGTAATGGATGTTGAATTGTTAAAAATTAAACCAGATGAAAATGAATGCCTAACAGGAGAATTAGTTGAAAGGGCCCTAACTGAATTTCATAAGGATATAACAAAACGAGTTTTTGTCATTGTTGCAACAGCTGGCACTACCAATTTGGGAATCATTGACGATTTACTAAGTATTGGCGAAGTTGCCAAGAAAAATGACATTTGGTATCACGTTGATGGAGCTTACGGTTTAGCAGCACTTTGTGCACCTTCGGTAAGAAAAAAATTCAACGGTGTGGAATTAGCTGACTCACTTATCGTTGACCCTCATAAATGGTTATTTGCACCTTTTGATGCCTGTGCTTTGATTTATCGAAATCCTGCACTTGCTAAAGAAGTTCACACTCAACATGCTTCTTATCTAGACACATTGCACGATGATTCTTGGAGTCC
>JAEMSA010000045.1 GCA_016463095.1 Candidatus Nanopelagicales bacterium | reverse complement strand
AGGCGTACTTCATCGTCTTTCAAAACCTTGTTGAGGTTTTCATCTGCTTGGTCAGCAATTCTTACCAGTAGCAAAAGTGCATTATCAGGATCAGCAACTTTACTTAAATCATCAATTAATAATTCATGACTTATTTCGGCTTTAAGAGTTTTAATTAATTCAGCTGATTTACTGGGATCACTGAATCCTGAGCGAGAAAATATACCGGTTTCTGTTACCGGGCGTTCTGTCATTTCTGTTGTTTACTGGCGTGATCAACCACTGTGTCAGCAAAAGCTATGCCTAAAGCTCTCCACGTGTTTTTCATTCCTTCGCCAAGCTCTTCAAATTGGTTTTGAACTGAATCATCAGTTATGCCTAAAGTTTTTCTAACTTGGTCTTCACTAACTAGCCAGTCACTCATAATGTTCCAGTCAGTTTCAGGATGAAATTGTAATCCCCACGCATTTTTTCCTAAAACGAAAGCTTGTACTGCGCAATCATCACTAGTAACAAGTAATTTAGCATTTTCTGGTAATTCCAAAATTGCGTCTTGATGGTATTGCGGAACTGGTATTGCCACAGCTGAATCAACTACCGAGGAAAGAAGTGAATCGTTTTTAGCCTCAGGTAAGAATTCGACAAAGCCCACACCTATTTCAGGTATTTGGGTTTTGCCGACTTTTCCACCATTAGCATCAGCTAATAGTTGTCCACCTAAACAAACGCCAAGTGTTGGTGTTTGTGATTTAACAACATTTCTTAATAATTCTTTTTCTTGTTTTAGCCACGGCCATTGGTCTTCATCGTGAACACCACGAGATCCACCCAACACAATTACTCCGGCATAATCTCCAGGCTGGGTTGGAACAACATCTCCTTTAAACGGGTAAATAACTTCTATCCCAACACCGCGTTCAAAAAGCCACTCTTCTAAATAACCGATGGGTGCATCTAATTCGTTTTGCACAACCAACACAACTGGTGGTTTATTCATAAATAAAGCCTACTTTCAATCTGTTACTTAATCTCAGTCAAGCGAGCTTTTATTAAGGCAAGTATTAATTTTTCATCAATTTTCCAGTCATTAGGGATAGCAAAAGTGTGCTTTTTAACCTCATACTCAGCTAACTTCTTACCAAATTTATCAATCACAGTTTTACTAAATGGGTTAAGTAAAATATAGTTTTTTGTCACACTTGCCCCAATGACATAACTTTTATCTTTTCGAAGCATTGGTTGATTCCAGGCAATTACTAGTTCTAATTTTTTGTGCTTTGCTTGAATTAATTTATATAGCGTTTTAATGGTTTTTGCTTGTTTGGGATTAATGCTTTTGAAATAGTCTTTATCGTCTTTAAATTTAGAGGTTGATTTAGATCCTTTAGAAAACATCACTAAAGCATTGGCGTGAGCTTGAGAAAAACCATAGTTTTCTCTTAAATGCGCAATTTGTTCTGGGTATTTTTGATCGACAATTTTTTCCATCACTTTGAACCAATACGACATTTTTTCGCCGTATTTCTTTTCAATGGAAGGAAAGTGTGAATCCCTACTTTTCCCAGTTGTACTCATGACTTAATTATAGAACTGGTAAGTATCTATCAAGTTCCCATTGAGTGACTTGGCGACGGTATTCTTCCCATTCACTTCTCTTATTTCTAAGGAAGTAATCAAACACGTGTTCACCCAGAGTTTCTGCGACCAGTTCACTTTTTTCCATAACTTTGATTGCTTCATCCAAAGATGTTGGCAGGGGTGTTATTCCTAATGCTCTTCTTTCCGCATCAGTTAATGACCACACATCATCTTCGGCACCTTGAGGTAATTCATAATTTTCTTCAATTCCTTTTAGTCCTGCAGCTAAGAGAACTGAATATGCAAGATAAGGATTAGCGGCAGAATCAAGTGCTCTGTATTCAATTCGGGTTGATTGCCCTTTTGATGGTTTATACATTGGCACTCTTACCAAAGCTGATCTGTTGTTATGTCCCCAACAAACATAGGCTGGTGCTTCTCCTCCACCAGTAAGTCGTTTGTATGAATTCACATATTGATTAGTAATAGCAGTGAATTCGGGAGCATGTTTCAAAATACCGGCAATAAATGATCTACCAACTTTACTTAATTGATATTCAGCACCTGGTTCGTGAAATGCATTCTTATCTCCTTCAAACAAAGATAAATGTGTATGCATACCTGAACCTGGTTGATCTCTGAATGGTTTAGGCATAAACGATGCTCTAACACCTTCTGCAAGTGCCACTTCTTTCACAACTAAACGAAATGTCATGATGTTATCTGCCGTGCTTAAGGCATCGGCGTAACGCAAATCAATTTCTTGTTGTCCAGGTCCACCTTCGTGATGTGAAAACTCAACTGAGATTCCCATTGATTCCAACATGGTGATGGCATTTCTTCTAAAGTCATAACCTGGTCCTGATGCTGATTGATCAAAATAACCAACATGATCAACTGGTTCAGGGGATTTAACGTTTACTGCATTTTTGTCATTTTCAAATAAATAAAATTCAATTTCCGGATGAGTATAAAAAGTAAAACCCATGTCTGCTGCTTTTGCCATAGTTCTTTTCAAAACCCAACGAGGATCAGCATAAGAAGGAGAACCATCAGGCATTTGAATGTCACAAAACATTCTTGCCACCCCTGGTCCTTCACTTCGCCAAGGCAGCAATTGAAATGTTGCAGGATCAGGTTTTGCTAACATGTCTGATTCATACACGCGAGAAAAACCTTGAATAGCAGAACCATCAAAACCAATGCCTTCAGAAAAAGCTGCTTCTAATTCAGCAGGTGCTACCGCAACAGATTTCAAGGAACCGATCACATCGGTAAACCATAAACGTACGAAACGAATATCGCGTTCTTCAATTGTTCTTAAGACAAAATCTGCTTGTTTATCCATGAAACCTATTGTGCCCCATGATTGTTTCTAATTTGTTACATAAAATTCAGACATAAATTAGCCTCGAATACACTTATATATATGGCACTGATTGTGGCTTTAGCCCAAGTTAACCCTCGGGTGGGTGATTTAAGTGGCAATGCCGCCATCATCAGAAACTTCTCCAAAAAAGCAGCTGAATTAGGTGCCTCCTTGGTTGCTTTTCCAGAAATGGTTTTAACTGGTTATCCCATTGAAGATTTGTCGCTTAGAAAATCTTTTCAACAAGCTTCCAAGAAAGCTTTGTCTCAATTAGCTAATGATTTAGTTCACGATGGTTTAAAAGACTTAACAGTTGTTGTCGGATATTTAGATGCAACAGGTGAAGATGCCTCTTTAGGAATTCCCGCAGGTGGACCACAAAATGCTGCTGCTGTAATCAGAAATGGGCAAGTAATTGCAAAATATGTTAAACATCATTTACCAAACTATGGAGTATTTGATGAATACCGTTACTTTGTGCCTGGGGATAAGAGTTGTTTCTTTGAAGTAGCAGGAGTAAAAGTCTCTTTAGCAATTTGTGAAGACATCTGGCAAGACGGAGGACCAGTATCTGAAATTGCTCAACTTAAATCAGATCTATTACTGGTGATAAATGGTTCCCCATATGAATATGGCAAAGATGACACTCGTCTTGAACTGATTCAAAAAAGAGCAAAAGAAGTAAACGCTCCCCTGGCCTATGTAAACATGGTGGGTGGCCAAGATGAACTTGTTTTCGATGGTGACTCAATAGTTGTTAACAAAGATGGATCTGTGGCTAATCGAGCTAGCCAATTTGTGGAAGAAATAATTCTTTTTGAAGTAGAAAAGGGTAAGAATATTGAAAGCTCAATGGTGAGAAAAAGAAGTGATCACCTCGAAGAGGTTTACCAAGCACTAGTTGTGGGCTTAAGAGATTATGTTTTAAAAAATAACCTTGAATCAGTTGTGCTTGGTTTAAGTGGTGGAATTGATTCTGCTTTAGTGGCTGCAATTGCAGTTGATGCACTTGGTGCCAACAATGTTTACGGTGTGACCATGCCCAGCCAATATTCATCAGATCATTCAATTAGTGATGCTAAAGATTTAGCTGATAGAACCGGTTTA
>JAEMSA010000044.1 GCA_016463095.1 Candidatus Nanopelagicales bacterium | reverse complement strand
ACCGGCCACGGTGCGCATCCGTAAGGTTATTTTGAATGCTGGCGAGCGAAATCGTGCTCGCGGTAAAAATAAATAGTCAAAGAAAACTAGTCAAAACCAAAACCTAGGGCTAAGTTTTGATTATTATCTTTGAGGTGAAAGGGGAGAGACTAAATGTCTCTTGATACCCCTTTGGCTATCGAAGGAAAATCACCAGGACAACTTGCCTGGATTCGTTTTAAAAAAGATAAAGTTGCAGTTATTGCATTAGCTTTTTCCACAATTATTGTTACTTTAGCCTTATTCGCACCTTGGGTTTGCGCACTATTAAATATTGATCCTTATTCTTTAGATAAAACTACTCTTGATAAATTTGGTTTACCCAATTCACCTTTTGGCGGAATTAGTAGAAATCACCCACTCGGGGTAGAGCCTGGAACTGGCCGAGATATTTTGGCCAGATTAATTTATGGCACCAGAGTTTCTTTGGTCGTTGCTTTAATTGCAACTTTTATCACAACTTTATTTGGGGTAGTACTAGGAATTTGGGCAGGTTATAAACGAGGAATTGTTGATGGAATTATTGGTCGAATCATTGATTTATTACTAGCTTTTCCAAGTTTGTTATTGATTATTTCACTTGCTCCAGTTTTGCAACCGAGATTAGTGGCAATGGGATTTCCGGAAGGAAATCCAGCACGTATGACCTATATTATTTTAATTTTGTCACTATTTGGTTGGACCTATATTGCTCGAATAATGAGAGGCCAAGCTTTAAGTTTAAGAGAAAGAGAGTTCGTAGCAGCTGCACAAGCATGTGGTGCAAAAACTAGTTACATGATTTTTAAAGAAATTTTACCTAATCTTTGGGCACCAATAATTGTTTACGCATCATTAACTGTGCCTGGCTACATTGCGATTGAAGCCACATTTTCTTTTCTTGGCTTAGGAGTTGTTGCCCCTACTGCCTCATGGGGAGGAATGCTCGCAGATTCTGTTAGGTACTTCAGATCAGATCCTGCTTATTTATTTATTCCCGGTACTGCTCTATTTTTATTAGTCTTAGCATTCAATCTGGTAGGGGATGGTTTAAGAGACGCTCTTGATCCAAAGGGAGAAAGAGCACAGAAAGTATAAAAAGGTTTCTGTTTAGACCCGGTAGTACTAAACAGAGGTTAATAAGTATCTGAAAGGTATTTATTAAAAATTGTCAAAACAAAGAGTTTTGACATTAGGGAGAGTAAATGAAGTTAAACTCAGGCACCAAATTTGGTGTTGTGGTTGCAGCTTCTGCATTGCTGTTATCAGCATGTGGCGGCGGCGGAACTTCAGCGGATGGTTCTGGAACACCGGCTAAAGGTGGAACCATTACCTATTTAACAATTGCTGAACAGTTCAACCATGTAGATCCACAACGTAACTACACAGGACAAGATCTTGCGTTCTTTGGTAGTTATTTAACCCGTACTTTGACAACCTATGCACACGCTCAAGGAGCAGCTGGCGCAGAAGTTGTCGCTGATATGGCAACCGATATCGGAACTGCCACAGATGGTGGAAAGACATGGTCTTTCACTCTTCGTGACGGTTTGACTTGGGAAGATGGAAGCGAAGTAACTTGCCAAGACGTTGCTTATGGAGTTTCGCGTGTATTTGCAACAGACATCATTGTTGATGGTCCAACATATGCAATTTCATATTTGGATATCCCAGCAGGAGATGAAGGAAGCAATTACCCAGGTCCATACAAAGCAACTGCAGCTCAACAAGCATTGTTTGACAAAGCAGTTTCTTGCGATGGCAAAACAATCACTTTCAAGTTGAATAAAGTTGTTGCAGATTTCAACTACACAGTGACATTGCTTGCATTTGCACCAGTACCAAAAGCTAAAGACACTGGTGAAAAATATGATGATGCAGTTGTCTCAAACGGCCCATACAAGATTGAGTCATATGTAAAAGCTCAATCAATGACATTGGTTCGAAACGAAAACTGGAATCCTGATTCAGATCCTGCTCGTAAAGCTTACCCAGACAAAGTCGTAGTTAACTTTGCGCAAGATCAAGCAGTTATCGATTCTCGAATAATTGCTTCATCTGGTGACGATGCTTTCTTAGTTTCTATGGATGGCATCCAACCTGAAAACTTGCCAACAGTGTTTGGTGACGATAAGTACAAAAATCGTCGAGTAAACGAAACAGATCCATATGCACTGTATGCAGCAATCAATGTGAAAAAAGTGAATTGCTTACCTGTTAGACAAGCATTACTTTTGGCACTTGATCGCGAAGCTGTGCGCCAAGTTGCAGGTGGGGAATTTGCTGGAGATTTTTCAGACGGTTTCATTTCTCCAACAATTACAGCAGATTACGCACCTAACAAAGTTCTAGATGGTGTTCAACCAACTGGAAATGCTGATGCAGCAAAAGCATTAATGGAACAAGCAAAAACAACTTGTCCAGATGTTTACGCAAAAGCCACAGGCGAAGGTCTTGTTTATGATCATCCTGACACTCCAACCTGGGCAAAAAATGCTGCAGTGTGGATTGAATCGATGAAAACCGCAGGCATCGTTGTTAAGTCAAATCCAATTGAGCCAGGTAAGTACTACTCAGTTGTGCAGAATGAAGACCAACAAGGCGACCTCAGTCGTGGTGGATGGGCTTCTGACTGGTTGAACGCTTCAACTGTTATGCCAGAACTTTTTGGTGAAGGTGGATTTAATATCTCCCAAAACAAAAAAGATCCTGCATATGCAGAATTCAATGCACTTATGAACGAAGCACTTGCTCAAACTGACAGAGCTGCACAAGGTGCAATCTGGAAGAAAGCAAATCAATATGCACTCGATCAAGTTTGGGCTATCCCAACCTTCTTCGGTCGTTCACAAGAATTTCGTGGAGGAAATATTGGCGGCGGCTATTTGTGGTATCCATTCGGATCCCATGATTTCGACGCTCTTTATGTAATTCAATAACAAAAAAAATTATGGGAGCCACATTTTTGTGGCTCCCATTTTCTAGTGAAAGGTTAAATGATGGCAAGATTTGTTGTGCGTCGTTTAGCTTTTATGATTCTTCTTTTAGCGATTGTTTCAATCGCAACTTTTCTTCTTTTTAGTGTTTTGCCAGTTGATCCCGCCTCTTTAAGTTGCGGTCAACATTGCACCCCAGAAAAAATTGCTGCCAATAGAATAAGACTTGGTTATGACCAACCTTTAATTCAACAATATTTCACTTTTATGAAGGGCATACTTGCCGGCAGAAGTTATGGCGAAGGAGCACAAGCTTTTAGTTGCCCTGCTCCAAGTTTTGGCTATTCCTATTATCGCGGACAATGCGTAACAGAAATGATTACTAATGCTTTACCTGCCACAATTTCTTTAACAATTGGTTCAGCCATTATTTGGTTAACCATGGGCATTGGCCTTGGGGTAATTGCTGCAATGAATAAAGGAAAAATTCAAGATCGGGTAAGTACAGGATTAGCAATATTTGGTTTATCTATGCCAACATTTTTTATTGGCTTGCTGTTAATTTATGTTTTTATTATCTGGTTACAAATATTTCCTTTCCCTTCTTACACTCATTTTCTAGATAATCCATTTAAATGGGCTCAAGCTTTAGTTTTGCCTTGGTTTACAGTGGCTATAGTTTCTGCAGCTCTTTACACTCGTTTAACTCGCGATGGCATGTTAGAAACAATGAGCGAAGATTATGTTCGCCTAGCTATTGCGAAGGGTTTACCCAGAAGAAAAGTATTAGTTCGATATGTATTAAGGGGTGCAATTACTCCAATCGTAACTATTGCTGGATTAGATATTGCAGTTTTATTAGGTGGAGCCATTATTACTGAATCCGTCTTTGGATTACCAGGCATGGGAAGATTGGCCTTAAATTCAGTTACTGATTCTGATTTACCAGTCATAGTTGGAATTACTTTAATAACTGCATTCTTTGTGGTGGTAGCAAATGCCCTAGTCGATATTTTATATGCATCTCTTGATCCTCGAGTAAGACTTGAATCATGAGTAAAAATATTTTAGAAGTTAACAATTTAAGTGTTTCTTTTAATACTTCAGATGGACAAGTCCATGCTGTAGAT
>JAEMSA010000007.1:42237-50519 GCA_016463095.1 Candidatus Nanopelagicales bacterium | reverse complement strand
ATATGGTAACTCTGGCCCCGGTGCCCCTGCTTGGATATACGTGAGTCAAAAATTACAGCATGAATTAAGCATGCCAATTCAAGGATGGTTTGCCCAAAACGATCAATTTTTAATGGGATCTGATTTCAAAAAAGCCGAAGGAATGCGTGGGTTTCAAATTGCAAGTCCTTCTATTTTGGGACTTCGTTGTGTTAAAACTTCATTTGAAATGATCAAGGATGCAACTTTAATTTCAATAAGCAAAAAAGCTGCTCTCGGTACATCGTTAATGATTGAAATGTTTGATGAACTACTTTCGCCACTAGGTTTTGAATTAACCACACCTCGAGATTCAAAAATGAGAGGTGGGCATATTTCAATGCATCATCAAGATGCAGAGAAGATAGCTCGAGGATTAAGAATTGATAAAAATGTAATTCCTGACTACCGCGTTCCAAATTGCATCAGATTGGCGATATCGCCATTAACAAATTCTTACCAAGAGATTTGGGAGGGCTTTGTTCGTATAGCCGAATATGTACAAAGTGGTGGTTATCAACACCTAGGCGAGGCAAAATCAAGTGTCACTTGATACTCACATGAGTGTGATGTTCCACTAAGCGAGTTATTGGCTTTATAGTTGACACAATAGAAAGAGAGAAGATATGAAGCAAACTAAAATTCTTTCAGGCCTATTGGTAAGCACATTTTTAATCGCACATTCAGTATCTGCAACCGCTCTTCCAATTCCTGATGCTTCAGTAACAAATTCGAATGTAAAAGCATTATTTACCGCCATAGCTTCAAGTGATCCGGATAAATTAGCAATAGCTCAAAAATATCTTTCTCAAAACTCTTCCGCAGATTTTGCAGTAACAATGATTCAAAATAGTTTAAGTGGCGATAAATACTGGAGAAGTTTGAAACCTTTCTCAGTTCAATCCACGGAACTGGCAGTAAGCAATCCGTCCAAAGGTTCTGTAAAATTTAGTAATAGTTCTATAACACTGAAGACCCCAATTAGTGCATTTAACGGAATTTATTCAAACTTTAAACTTGACGCAAAAGGTAAAGTAAAAAGCTGGTCGGTTGCAAATAATTCAAGTGCTACTAAGCTTTCATTAGATGCGATTATTTATTCCATGACCGGAAAAATTGATAACGCGACTATGGCAGACAATATTGAGTTCACAAGTGGTACCAGCTATCAATCTCCCAATGGAAATACTTACATCCAAGTATTAACAAAAAATACTTCAGGATCACCAAAATCTATTTATTTCACAGGTGGAACATATCGAAGTGCTGACGGGAAAAAATTAAATGCGACAACTATGCCAGGTGGTTGCTTCGCACACGATCAGATTGTTGTGATTGATTCGAATTTAACAGGAAAAGCAAACATTGTTAAAAAAACTCAAGGAGTATTAGAACTTCCAATAAATTCAAACTGTAATGCGCCTTGGCATGAGACAAGGGCTGAACTAAGACTTACCGCTAATTAATTAGTTATAGCCATTTCCAATAAACATAAAACCACTATTTATCCATTTTTCTTTATCAAGCAAATTTCTTGCATCCACAACTATTTTTTGCTTAACCAATTTATCAATCAGTGAAGGTTCAACTAATTTAAACTCCTGCCATTCTGTTAAAACCACTATCGCATCAGCATTCTCAACACTTTGAATAATTTCTGATTTAACTTCTATTGCCAATTCTTTAACTTGCTTTACTACCGGATCAAATGCCTTTATTTGAGCACCCTCAGAAATCAATAATTCAATAACTGAGATTGCCGGTGAGAAGCGAATGTCATCGGTGTTAGCTTTAAATGCAAGTCCCCAAACAGAAATATTCTTGTCTTTAAGTGATCCTCCTAGTGCTTTTTTTACTTTGCTGACAATTCGAGCATGGGCTTTCAAGTTACTTTCTAGGGCTGCATCTAAGAGAGGGATGGGCACATTTTTTTCCCGAGCAGACTCTTTTAATGCACTTACATCTTTAGGAAAACACATTCCGCCCCACCCAGGTCCGGGCTTAAGAAAATCTTTACCAATTCTTTTATCAAGTCCCATTGCGTTTAGAACTTCTAGAGCATTTGCATCCGTTGATTCTGCGTAAGCAGCAATCTCATTTACGAAAGATAATTTGATTGCCAAGAAACTGTTAGATGCATATTTAATGATCTCTGCTGAAGTGTTGTCGGTAAATACGATTACTGCATCTTTGGATTTATAAAGATCTGCTACTAAATGAGCTTTTTCTTCACTTATACCTCCCACAACGATGCGATCTGGATTGAAGAAGTCCTCTAGTGCAGTTCCTTCGCGCAAAAATTCAGGATTTGAGATTATTGAAACATCAGTTCTATTTAGAATTTCGGTTACTTTCTTCCAAGTATTTACCGGAACTGTTGACTTAATAACTAAAGTCGCATTCTCTTTTAATTGATTTGTTAATGTTTTTGCAGAATCTAAGATGTAGTTAATATCCGCTGAACCGTCATCATTTTGAGGTGTTGGCAAACACATAAACACAAAATCACAATCTTTCATATCTGAATAATCTGATGAAAAAATAATCTTATTTTTAGCTAGAGATTGAGCTAAGTAAATTTCAACGTCTTTTTCAAATATTGGACTTTTGCCTGAAGTTAATTTCTCGACTTTAGATTTGTCAATATCGATACCCACAACATCATGCCCTAGATGAGCAAAACCAACAGCGGAAGCTAAACCTACGTAACCTGTGCCAATGATCGCTATTTTTGCCATTTTTTTCTTAAGTTAGAAGATCTTACGAATTATTTTTAGACTAACTAATGCCCCAACTACTGAGCCAATTATTCTTTCAATTCTTAATTCACCATCAGGATGTGTGAATGCCTTCTTAGCAAAATCCTTGCCACGCTCAGCCAAGCCCGCAGGGCTCATTGCATATTCAAGTTCTGAAAGATTTTTTGCCAATCTTTCACGAGCAGCAATTATTTCTGCTTCGATTTGGTCTTGTTTCACAGCAATACTCCAGATTGGTTTAACTTGTTAAAAGCGTACGCCGTAGAGTTATCTCTGTATCTTGCGGGAGTGGCGAAATTGGCAGACGCACTAGACTTAGGATCTAGCGCCGAAAGGTGTAGGGGTTCAAGTCCCCTCTCCCGCACCAAAGTCAAAAATTAAACCAAAAAATTGTTGAACTGCCACGGATCATTGTCATACTTTCTGCCATTAAGCCCTTTATATAAATCATTTCTTGTTTTCAAAGGATCCCAATCAACAGCAACTGATCTCATTTCGCCTAAATATTCTTGAGCAACATCCAGCACATATTTCCAAGGCAGTTGATCTGGAACAAGGACACCCTCATTTGGATTTTCAATCATCCACATTGAGGCAGCTACCACTGAACAAGCAACTTGCAATGTGGTCGCAGATTGTCCTGGAACAAGTTTTCTTGCATCATGAATTGAAAGCAATGAGCCATACCACCAAGCTTTATATTCGTGGCCCATCAACAAAACACCTAAGCGATCTTCGCCATCAATAATTTCTTCATTCATAATTCTTTGATTTTTTTGCAAATCCCATTGACGCATTTCTAGTTCA
Organism: Candidatus Nanopelagicales bacterium; assembly: GCA_016463095.1. Taxonomy (GTDB): domain Bacteria; phylum Actinomycetota; class Actinomycetes; order S36-B12; family UBA5976; genus ATZT02. Next base: position 46,935 of record JAEMSA010000007.1, on the reverse strand, counting down.
GCCATAGAAACAATTGCCTCATTGGAAGGACAATAAGCGTAATGAACTGTTGGTCTATAAATATCTTTTCCTGCATCATCTTTAACTGTTAAATGTTCCGTGATAGTAAATGCTTCACCATGTCTAATAACCATGCCAATTGTTTCAGAATCTGGAACCCAAGATCTCACCCAAGTTTTAGCACCGGGTTGGGCAATTGCAATTTGATTACAAGGTCCATCACCTGTGTGTAAGAGCCCATTTTTTGGTAATTCTTTTTCATGTGTGCCCCACCCAAGTTCTGCTGGAGCAATTCCCTCTTCGTAAAATCCTTCAACTGACCAAGTGTTAACAAATTCATCAACTTGCTTAGGCTTATTAGTAATTTGAGTATCACGCTCAGCAATGTGAATTACTTTTACTCCTAATAAATAAGCCAGCTCATTAAATTTTTCTGCATTTAAAGCTTTATCAATTTTTTCATTTGATTTACCGTCTTGTTTTAATTTATTTGCAATATCAACAAGAGCTGCTTTAGTGAAATGAGAAACAAGTCCAGGATTAGCTCCATGTTCAACAACAGCTGAGGGACCTTTCTTATCCCAAGTTTTTAACATTTTCCGAATTCTCATATGTCTTGGATAAAGGGTTCTTTCTAAAACTGGTCGATCAGCACCATCAACGTAAGGATTCCACTCTTCAACGGAAGTATTCAAATACAAAACATTGTTATCGTGACACCATTGTAAAATTGCATTGCAATCAATATTCCATGCTAAATCGAGAAGTAAATCACCTGAGGAAACGTAAGTTGAAAGTTTTTCATTTAAGTTTGCTTGGGTAATAAAATCTTTTTTAAAAGTAACCCCTTGTTTAATTTCATTCATTATTCGATCTGATCGATCATCTTTGTCTATGACAGTAACCTGAGCTGGTTTAGCGATGTGTTTTAAAATCAGAGGCAAAGAGCATTGAGCCACAGAGCCTGCGCCAAGTACTAGGACTCGGCCTGAAAATACTTTGTCCAACGAACCTCCAAATAAAAGTTACGTGAAGGCAAAACTATACAGCAAGTAGTTTGAGTCAGTGCTCAGCCTATTAACTGTTTTAAAACTACTGACATTTTTCTTAACGCTAATCCTCGATGACTAATTTGGTCTTTTTCTACATCAGTTAACTCAGCTGAAGTCTTGGTTAATCCTTGGGGCACAAATATTGGGTCATAACCAAAACCGTTTTCACCTCGAATCTCTTTTATAACCTGGCCTGGCATTTGGCCATCCACCACTAATTCCAAATTTTGGGATCGGTCAACCAAAGCTATGGCGCACTCAAATCTGGCGTTGAGCAATGATTGTTCAATGTCTTTTATTTCAGAAAGCAATTTCAACACATTGTCTTTGTCGCTAGCCCCAATTCCTGCGTAGCGGGCACTAAAAACTCCTGGTGCCCCATTAAGGGCGTCAACAACTAAACCTGAATCATCAGCAAGAGCCGGCAAATTTGTAAATTCATTTATGGCTTTAGCTTTGATTAAAGCATTTTCTGCAAAAGTTGATCCGGTTTCTTCGATTTCTGGAACTCCTGGAAAATCAGTTGCTTTCACCAAAACCAAACCAGGTAGTAGCTCATTGAGAATTCTTTGAAATTCAGTAACTTTATGAGTGTTGGCTGTTGCCAACACAATTTTTTTCATCTTTACTTCAATGCCTCAAGTTGTAATTTAGTTAATTCAACGCATCCCTGAGCAGCCACTGCTAACAAGTTGTCTAATTCTGATTTGTCGAAAGGTGCACCTTCAGCAGTTCCTTGTACTTCAATATATTTTCCGCCACCAGTCATGACCACGTTCATATCGGTTTGGGCACGCACATCGTCTTCGTAATGCAAATCAAGTCTTACTTCCCCGTCAATAATGCCCACACTTACTGCAGCTACTGAGTCAATTAATACCTTTTCAACTGAATCAATGATCCCTTTATTTTTAGCCCATTTCAAAGCATCAACTAAGGCAACGTAGGCACCAGTTATGGCAGCAGTTCTGGTGCCACCATCTGCTTGTAAAACATCACAGTCCAAAACAATAGTGTTTTCACCAAGTGCTTTGTTATTAATTACTGCTCTTAAACTTCTGCCCACAAGTCTTGAAATTTCTTGGGTTCTGCCGCCCAGTTTTCCTTTAACAGATTCACGATCTGATCTTGATTCGGTTGATCTTGGTAACATGGCATATTCTGCTGTGACCCAACCTTCACCGGAATCTTTCTTAAACCTTGGCACACCTGCACTTACTGATGCAACGCAAAGGACTCGGGTTCTTCCAAAGTGGACTAGGCAAGATCCTTCAGCATTTTCTAACCAATTTCTTTCAAATTTGATTGGTCTTAATTGATCTTTGGCTCTGCCATCACTTCTTGTCATGAGTTCCACCTTATCTTGTTTTTAAGCTTGTTGAACATTTGCAACTTCTGGGCCCAGAAATCTTTTTGCCAAAGGGGCAAAAGTTGAAATATCGCCAGTGGCCAAAAATTCATGTTTTGGTTTGCCAGCTTTTTCATCTCTCAATAGTTCTTTATTTACTAATACTCTAAATAAGTCGCGAGCAGTCTCATCAGCACTGGAAACAATTGCGACATCAGCGCCCAGGGTGTAGCCGATAGCTCCTGAAATTAAAGGAAAATGTGTACAGCCCAAAACAACAGTATCTATTTGAGCGTCTTTTAATTCTTGTAAATATTCTTTAGCAACAGCTAATACTTCTTCTCCTGAAGTTATCCCGCTTTCCACAAATTCGGTAAAACGAGGACAGGCTTTAGAAAACAATTCAATTTGTGGTGCTGCAGCAAACGCGTCATCGTATGCCCCACTTTCCACTGTTGCTTTGGTGCCAATTACTCCAACTTTTTTATTTCTTGTCACAGACACTGCTCGACGAACGGCAGGACCAATAACTTCGACAACAGGAATTTTGTAGCGCTCGCGAGCATCACGAAGAGTGGCCGCAGAAGCTGTGTTGCAAGCAATAACTAAAGCTTTGACCCCGTCTTCCACAAGTTGGTCCATAATTTTGAGAGTAAATTTTCTGACTTCAGCAATCGGCCTAGGCCCATAGGGGCCATTAGCGGAATCTCCGATGTAGCGAATCGGTTCATTGGGCAGTTGATCCAGAATTGCACGGGCAACGGTTAACCCACCAACTCCTGAATCCAGCACTCCGATGGGTGAATTATTCATAATTAAGCAAATACTATTGCTCGAAGTTCCTCTCCCGGGTTTCTACCTCGAAACCGAATTTAAGACCTGCTTTCCCCACAAATATCAGCCCTGAGCAACGAAAATGGTGACAAAACCTATTCATATGTTGTCCAGATTTGGAAAGTGGCGCTAGTGTCAGTCTCAGCCCGAAATTCGGGTGGTAGTGGTTGAGGGCTTTTCTTTAGGGAAAAGTTTCAAAACTGCTGCGTTGTCGTTTGGGAGTTTGGCATGGTTGGAGTTTCAGTTCTGTCTAACGGACAGTTCCAGGCTGTATACAACGTCTTGTCTTTTGCTCTAGCATCGATGATTTTTGCAACACTATTCATGCTGGTTGCGCAAGGCCGTGTATTGCCTCGTTACCGTCAAGCGCTGATTACATCAGCAACTGTTACCGGTATCGCTGCTTATCACTATTTCAGAATATTTGATTCTTTCCGTCACGCATATGTGCAAACAGCTGTGGGTGGAGATTATTCATTAGTTGCAGGTGAAGGTTTCAACGAAGCTTACCGCTACGTTGATTGGCTTCTAACTGTTCCTCTACTACTTGTAGAAACAGTTGCAGTACTTGCATTGGCAAAGAAAGTTCAAAGCAAATTGTTAGTTCGCTTAGTTCCAGCATCAGCATTGATGATCATTCTTGGTTACCCAGGTGAAATTGCAACAGAACTTGGTCCAAAAATGGTATGGGGCGCACTTTCAACAATTCCATTCCTTTACATTCTTTACATCTTGTTTGTTGAACTTGGCAACTCAATGGGTCGCCAACCAGCAGGCGTTGGTAAAGAACTTGCGAAGTTGCGACTATTACTTCTTGCAACTTGGGGCGTTTACCCAATCAGCTACCTATTCCCAGCATTTGGCGAATTTTTTAGTAGCTCTTGGTTCGAAGGCACAAATGCATTCGTACTACGTCAATACGGCTACTCAACTGCAGACGTCTTGGCTAAAGTAGTGTTCGGTCTAATGATTTACAAGATCGCACGCATGAAGAGCTTTGCTGATGATCGTTCATTCGCTAAGAGCGAAGGTCAATAAATATCAGTTAAGTAATTAAATTAAAGGCCTTGGGTGCAAACCCAAGGCCTTTAATAATTTCTAGGAATTCATTTCCTCGAGTAAATTTGATTGCAACCACGTCAACCAAGCATAAATATCTTTAGCGTGAGCTAGATCCTCTTCGCCTGTTATTTCGTCTTCGTCTTGGTCATCGGTGATGCCAACCCTGGTACCAAGAGCTAATCTCACATCATTTATGACAGTGAGCCAAGATTCAAAGTCTTTAGGTTTTATTGAAACGATCTGATCTGGCTCAGGCAAATTTTCCAACACAAATTGGGCTCGTGTTATTTTTAGTTCACGCAAAGATCTTTCTGTGAATCTCCTGAATTCCTCAGAGGCTTCCCTATCGTTTTGATAAGCATCAGGAAGTAGCCTCAACAACACATCGTCATCAGGTTTAGT
>JAEMSA010000007.1:0-42137 GCA_016463095.1 Candidatus Nanopelagicales bacterium | reverse complement strand
ACATCTCGTTCCATTTCTTCTCTTGAACCTGTGTTCACCACAGATTTTCCATCATTATGGACCTGAAGCATCAGCGTTTCAGCTTTCTCTTTGGAATATTTGAAATAGGTCATAAATACATGTGTCACGTAATTCATCAAATTGATTGGGTCATTCCACACAATACAAACCCAAGGAGTATTGGGATTTGTTTGAAGGGAAACACTTTGAGTTTCTAGGGGGGCAATACTCATGCTTTTATATTTGCATTGAAGCTAGGTTTTGGCTAATCACTTAAGTGAATCAAAAATTTTCTTGCAGTCAGGACAAATTGGGAACTTTCCTGGATCCCTGCCTGGGACCCAAACTTTCCCACATAAAGCTATTACTGGTTTTCCGGTTACTGCGCTTTCCACAATTTTTTCTTTTTGGACATAGTGTGCGAATTTCTCATGATCCCCGTCATCATTGGTTTCCAACGTTCTTTCATCAAGCAGGGTGTCACCCAGGGAACCGGGGCTGTCTAGTGGAGTAGTCACAATCTGATTCTGGCAGAAGCCTTGGATAGGATTGTCTTTTCAGCCCCTGATTTCTGATCAAGCGAGGAAGATTTAATAATGAAACTAAAGGGAAGGGATTTCTTAAAAGAAATCGACTTTAGTGCCGAGGAACTGCTGCAAATAATCGAACGTGCCCGAAAGTTAAAGAAGCAAAAGAAAAACGGCCGTGAAAAGAAACACCTCAAAGGCAAAAATATTGCACTTATCTTTGAAAAAACTTCCACTAGAACTCGTGCTGCCTTTGATGTGGCCGCTCACGATCAAGGTGCTTTCACCACTTTCTTTGATTCCAGTTCATCTCAACTTGGTCACAAAGAATCAATTGCCGACACGGCTCGAGTATTGAGTCGTATGTTTGATGCCATCGAATACAGAGGATATTCACAAAGTGCAATTCAAGAATTAGCCAATTATTCTGCTGTCCCTGTTTTTAACGGTTTAACTGACACTTGGCATCCAACTCAAATGCTGGCAGATTTTATGACGATGATGGAACACAGCGAAAAGAAACTCCAAGATATTTCTTTTGCCTACCTTGGTGATGCCAGAAATAATATGGGCAATTCCTTATTGGTAACAGCTGCAATTTTTGGTATGGATGTAAGACTTGTTTCACCTAATTCGTTAACCCCGAGTTTAGAAATTCAAAATATTGCTCATGGTCTGGCAGAAATATCTGGGGCAAAAATTACTATCACCGAAGACATCGCCCAAGGCGTTTCTGGTGTTGATTTTATTCATACTGATGTTTGGGTTTCTATGGGTGAAGATGAAAATGTGTGGAACCAGCGAATTAATTTACTTAGACCCTACCAGGTAACAACAGAGGTTTTAGATTTAACTAATAATGAAGATGTTAAATTTATGCATTGCTTACCTGCTTATTATGACGACAGTACTTCGATTGGTAAAAAAATCAAAGACTCTTTCGGAATAGTTGGCGTGGAAGTTAGCGCAGAAGTTTTCAATTCTAAGAATTCAATTGTGTTTGATCAAGCCGAAAATAGAATGCACACCATTAAAGCTTTGATGGTTGAGACCTTAAGTTAAATATTTCTGAATTAAAAATAAAAGGCCCGCTAATTTCTTAGCGGGCCTAATGTATGAAGTCCTTGGTCTAAACTGGTCTCACGTTTGCTGCTTGTGGACCTTTTTGGCCTTCGGTGATATCGAATTCAACTCTTTGTTCTTCGTTCAATGAACGATAACCATCAGATTGAATTGCTGAGTAATGCACGAACACGTCTGGTCCGCCTCCATCTGGAGCTAAGAATCCAAAGCCCTTTTCTGAGTTAAACCATTTGACGCTGCCTTGTGGCATATATATTTCTCCTGCTTTTTGTTGATGTACCGCTCAATGCTTTTGCCTTCACGGGGTGTTCGCCGCTGACTTGCGCGGCATCAAAGACACCTTGCATAAATCATTAACTTGCAACCACTAGTGAGCCTACGCCATTTGATACGGCAGATGCTAGTGGGGCATTGAAAATGTGTATGAACAGAAAATGTGCCCACAATTTGATTGTGGGCACATGATTTGTTTCGGTGGAGGTGGCGGGATTTGAACCCGCGTCCAGCAGCGTCGTACTAGGTCTTCTCCGGGCGCATCCACAATTGCGTGTTCTTGACCTGCTAGTTACTCGTGGCCTTGCTAGCAACACGGTCAAAGTTACTGTTTGATTTCCCGATTAATCTCGTAACCCGACTAATTGGTGATCCTTCTTTCGACGCCAGATCTCAGATCGAAGGAACTTCTGAGCTGACGGACTTTATGGCTTAGCTACTTTAAGCAGCTAGAGCAAAGTCAGTGCGAGATTTATTTGCACTTGTTTTTTCAAGACATGGTTTACGAGTTCTGCCTTGAACCTCGGCCCGCTTCACCTAACGCGATTCACTGTTGTCGAAACCGTTCACCCCCTATTGAGTTGTAAATCGTTCACAAAAAGTTTTCTCTTCTTTGTGAACTCTTTATTCTACACCCTTGGAGCGTCGCCCTACTGCCTTGGCTACTTCACGTTTGTCATCTTTTTCCCTTAGCGCTTGACGTTTGTCATGCTCTTTTCGACCTTTGGCAACAGCTAATTCAATTTTTGCTCGACCATCTTTAAAATAAATACTTAACGGCACAAGTGTGTTACCTGAATCGTGTAGGGCTTTACTAAGTCGGGTTATTTCTAACCGATTAACCAATAGTTTTCTAATTCTTCGTGGTTCATGATTGGTCCAAGTGCCTGCATCGTATTCAGGAATGTGAACATTGTGTAACCAAACTTCACCGTTCTTGATTTGGGCAAAACCATCCACCAAACTTGCTCTACCTTCCCGAAGTGATTTAACTTCAGTGCCAACTAGAACTATTCCTGCTTCGATCACATCTTCAATCGAATAATCATGGCGCGCTTTTTTATTTTGGGCGACTAATTTTTTTCCTTTTTCTTTCATAATTAACCACGAGACCCAATACCTGAAATCAAACCTTGCAAGACTTGTAAAGCTCTATTTTCAGCGACTTGTTTTGATTGATTGGAAGAAACCACAATGTCAGGTTCTATTCCTTGGCCCTCAAGTCGTTTACCGTTAGGGGTTAGGTAATAACCAGTTGTTAGCTCTAAGGCTGAACCATCAGATAGTTCAGTTAAATCTTGCACTGCAGCTTTACCGAAAGTTCTTTCACCCACAATTACGGCGCGATTTCTATCTTGCAGAGCTGCTGCCACAATTTCAGCTGCTGAAGCGGTTCCGCTATCAACTAAAACCACTAAAGGTGTTTTTGAATCTCCATCACCTACTGCATTAAATAGTTCCGGTAATTTACCCGGCTTGTGAAATTCCACAACTAAACCACCATTTAAAAATGCCCCCGCCACATCAGTTGCTTCAATCATTAAGCCACCAGGGTTTCCCCTTAAATCTAAAATAACTCCATTTCGTTGCGAACCACTTCCTGCTAAGGCTGCCCGCATTAAACCAGCTGAACCGCGAGAAAATTCAGTTAAGGAGATCACAATAATTTCATTTGATAATTTTTTGAGTTGGACAGGATTACTTCTTATTTCAGTTCTCTTAACTGAGAAATTCAGAAATTCTTCACCTCTAATGACTGATAAAATTGCATTAGTATTTGGTTTGCCGGAAAGTAATTTTGAAACATCAGACAATTTCTTGTCTTGAGTTGCTATGCCATCAACTGATTTTATTATGTCCCCGATTTGAAGGTTGGCAAATTCTGCTGGTGAACTTGGCACCACACCAGCTATCCCAACTAACCCTGATTCATCACTTCTTAACCAAACACCCATTCCGGAATATTGGCCTTCAACTGAATTTTCAAATGAGGCATTACCAGCATCCGGGAGGTATTGACTCCACTTATCCCCCAACGATCTAAGCATTCCTTCTATGGCTGCTCTTTCTAAAGATTCTCTATTAGTGGTAACCGATGAATTCTTTAAAATTTTGCTGACGGTTTCGTCTAGCAGTGATGTTGCAGATTTTGAATTATTTAATGAGCCAAACATAAATCCGGCAACAAAAATTACACCTACGCCAAGTATCAGGAAGGTGTTTTGGGGCTGCTTCGGCTTCATGCCTTAATTGTAGGTGACGCCTATTTCTGTGGGGAAAATAAATTAAATATGTAGTTTTAGCAAGTTACTGGGGTTTTTGGTGAACCAAACCAGCCCATTGGGTTATAGGGAGTCGCATTTACGTGAACTTCAAAATGCAGATGTGGACCAGTGGACCATCCAGAAGATCCCACATATCCGATGGTGTCACCAACAGCGATGCCTTGACCTACTGTGACATTAAATCTTGATAAATGCGCATACATGGTGGAAAGTCCACCGTTGTGCGCAATTACTATCACTCGTCCGTAAGCACGAAGTGTTGTTACTGCGGTAACAATTCCAGTGGCAGCAGCAGCAACAGGTGTGCCAGTACTTCCAGCTAAATCAATTCCTGTGTGGCACGAACGGTATCCATAAACTGGATGTCTTCTGGCACCAACTCCTTGGCTAAATCTTGCCCCTGGCACAGGCCAATAAAGTTCTCCAGCCATATTGCCACCTAACCCGGCGCGCAGTCTGGCCAATTGTTGTAAACGGATTTGTTCGGCTTTTAATTGTTCATATCTTTTTCTAGTAGATTCACGTTCACTTTCAGCTCTTGCCAAAGAAGCTTTTTGTCTGGCTATTAATTTCAAAACTTCTTCTTCAGCATCTTTTGCTCTTTGCGCCACGGTTAATGCTTCTGCTTTTTGTTGTTCGAGAATAACTTTTTGAGCAGCTACCGCAGCTTGTTCAGTTTGCAGTTGAACTTTAATAGTTTCTAGTTGAGCAAGTTTCACGTTCTGATTACCTATATAGGTTTGCATGTCCATGAGCTTTTGATTGAAATCAATTGGATCAGTTGAACCAAGTAATATTTCGAGGGTAGCCAAAGGTCCTTCTTGATAAAGACTTCGAGCAACATCTGCCACATAATTTCTGGTTTCATCATAATTCTTTTGAGTAATTTGGAGTTGTAGTTCTAGTTCAGTTAGTTTTTCTGCAGCTATCCGATCTTTTTCTTTGGCCACCGCAAGCTGTTCTCGTGCTTTTTTTAATTTGGCTTCAGCGATTGGTAATTGTTTTCTAATTTCAGCTAATTCTGCAGCAACTTCTCGAACAATTGCACTAGCACTTTCCAGTTCTTGTTGAGCAGCATTTACATCATCATCAATATTTCTTGGTAACCCTTGTGCTGACAGACCTATCCCAAAAATAAGAGTTAAGGAGAAAATAAGGGCAAAAAAACTTCTTATTTTAGACTTCATAAAAAACCTAGACTTTCAAATGTCTGGCGATACCAAACCAAGCTGTGATGAAAGCTAATAAAGTTCCAGATACTAAACAAATTATGGAGGCACTCACCACTGCCTGCCATCCAAAAAATGATGTGAAAGTAAATGACGTGGCAATAACTTGGTCAACTAAATAACCTTTAATGAAACTTAATATCCCAGTAGCGATAATCCCACCAACTAATGCACCAAAAACTGCTTCAAGTAAAAACGGTAAACGTAACGCCATTTTAGAGGCCCCAACAAGTCGCATAATCCCTATTTCTCGGCGTCTGGCATAGGCAGTTACCCGGATTGTGTTACCTACTAGAAGTGAGGTCACCACCAGCATCGCTAAACCAAAACCAAGGGCAAGTGCTTGTAGTCCACCTAAAACACTGAATAGTTTGCTTAAAGTGGCTCTTTGATCTCTAACTGCTTCAATTCCTGGACGACTCGTAAATTTATTTACTACTGTTATGAATTCTTCTGGATTTGATAACTTTATTCTGAAACTTTCAGGTAATTGATCTGGCGTTACGTTTGCAGAAATTGGGGAGGATTTAAATCTTTCAATGAATCTATTGTATGCATCTTGTTGGCTTTCGAAGAAAATTTCAGCAACCAGTGGTTGCATTGCTTCTAAATCTGTTCTGATTTGACTTTTTTGCGCTTCTGTTGCTGGTCCATTTGTACAAGTTGCTGTGTCACTGCCACTGGTGCATAGGAAGATAGAAATTTCTACTTTGTCAAACCAATAGTCTTTCATTTCATTTACTTGTGATCCAACCAATAGAGAAACACCTAATAAAGATAGTGAGATAGCAAAGGTTGCAATTAACGCAATTGTGAGGGTGATACTCCTACTAATTCCTTGCCAAACTTCACCAAGGACAAATCTGACTCTGGTCATAAATGGGCTCATGAGTATCCGTAAACTCCTCGGGCTTGATCTCTAATGATTGTGCCACCAGTAATTTCAATTACTCTTTTTCTCATTTGATCAACAATTCCAGCATCATGAGTTGCCATGATTACGGTTGTACCCGCTTTGTTAATTTGATCAAGTAAGCGCATAATTTCAACAGAAGTATCAGGATCTAAATTTCCAGTTGGCTCATCAGCCATTAAAATTGCTGGTCTATTAACTAAAGCTCTTGCAATAGCAACTCTTTGCTGCTCTCCACCTGATAATTGTTCTGGTCGTCGATTAGCTTTATCTAAGAGTCCTACTAGATCTAAAACTGCTGGAACTGTTTGTTTAATTTCATTGGGAGATTTACTTAAAACCTGCAAGGCGAATGCAACATTTTCGGCAACTGTTTTTTCAGGCAATAATCTAAAGTCTTGAAAAACCATGCCAATATTTCTTCTTAGTTTTGGTACTTCTTTTTGGGGAAGCATCCCTATGTTTATGTCATCAATCAACACAGTGCCATTTTTGGCGGTTTCTTCTCTAATTAATAGTCGTAAAATTGTTGATTTACCAGCACCAGATTGGCCAACAAGAAAAACAAATTCGCCATCGGCGATTTCAAATGTTACGTCATTTAACGCAGGGTTGCCGTCTTTGCGATAGGCCATAGTGACGTTTTCAAATTTGATCATTTTGTCTCCACTTTTTAGATTATCGGTTGAAACTGGAGATACGCGTGAGACTCGCCTCGAGGAAGCCTGTGGTGTTGCCTACTTAATTAGTTCAATGTTGTTTGCGCCAGCGAATTCCCGCTTCGATAAATCCATCTAGATCGCCATCAAGAACTGCAGCAGGATTACCGGTTTCGAATTCGGTTCGTAAATCTTTCACCAATTGGTAAGGAGCAAGTACGTAGGAGCGCATTTGGTTTCCCCATGAACCAGATGTTGAGTTTTTTAAGGCATCAATTTTGGCTTGTTCTTCTTGATGCCTTTTTTCTAGTAATTTAGATTGCAGCACAGCTAACGCGGTTGCTTTATTTTGTAATTGGCTTCGTTCGTTTTGGCAAGAAACCACAATGCCAGATGAAAGGTGAGTTATTCTTACCGCCGAATCTGTGGTGTTAACTCCTTGCCCTCCTGGTCCTGATGATCTGTAAACATCAACTCTTATTTCATCATCCGAAATTATAATTTGATCACTTTTGTCAACAACGGGAACAACTTCAACTCCGGCAAAACTAGTATGTCTTCTACTTTGCGAATCAAATGGAGAAATTCTTACTAAACGATGAGTTCCCTGTTCTACAGAAAGTGTTCCATATGCGTATGGTGCATGCACTGCAAATGTCGCAGACTTTATTCCAGCTTCTTCGGCATAAGAGGTTTCGTAAATATCTGTTTTCCAATTTTGTCTTTCGCAATAACGTATATACATTCTTAATAACATTTCAGCCCAGTCAGCAGCATCAACACCGCCTGCTTCAGATCTGATTGTCACTAAAGCTTCACGAGCATCATATTCACCTGACAACAGAGTTCTAACTTCCATTTCACGAATTGCTGGAATCAAATTATTTATTTCGTTCTTAGCATCTGTTAATGAAGCAGTATCATTTTCATCTGTTGCTAGTTCAATAAGCACTGCCACATCATCAAGTCTTTGCCTTAACGCAAGTACTTTTTTCAACTCATTTTGTAAGAAAGAAAGCCTTGAAGTTACTACTTGGGCTGCGGCTGGATCGTCCCACAAGTTGGGCGCGGAAGCTTGGACTTCAAGTTCTTTTATTTCTATAGCCATGTTAGTTACGTCTAACACCTTTTCAATAGTCAATAGTGTCGAACTAAGTTCCGCTATTTTTTGAATAAGATCGTCAGCCATAATTCTTTTAGTCTAATGCGATTGAATACTTTTACCTATTTCACAACAATTCTTGGTTAATCACCAAGGAACAATAGCGCGATCTTCCCACAGCAATCCTGTTTGAGTTTGCTCGTTAAGGTTTCTTGAAGCAAGCCACAAGATGGTTTCAGCTCCTTGTTCTGCGCTACGAGGTGCATCTGGTCCACCCATATCTGTTTGACAATGTGCAGGACAAATCGCATCAACTAACACACCGCGCTTTCCGTTTCCAGTTTCGGCGGCAAAGTTTTTTGTTAATGCATTAACTCCTGCCTTGGAAATTCGATAAGGCGCAAGTCCCCCATTTGTGCCAGGACCTGACATTCTTCCTAAACATGCACTTAAGTTAATAATTCTGCCATTTCTTTTTTCAACCATGATTGGTGCAAAAACTCTTATGGCGTTAAAAACCCCGTTCAAATTAATTGAAAGTACCCGATCCCATTCCTCAACACTTGTTTTCAAAGTCTTAGCTGTTTTCTCGCTCATCACTCCAGCTGAGTTAACCAAAATTGTGGGAGTAAATCTATTTAATATTTGTGCACTCACTTGATCCATTTGTTCAGGCTTTGAAACATCGCCAACAAAACCATCACTTAATAAACCTTGAGATTGAAGTTGTTGAGTTGCATTTGTCACGTTTTCTGCGTTTTGCCCAATGATTAAAACATGGGCACCTAGTTTTGCCAAACCTAAAGAGGCGGCAAAGCCAATGCCACGACTGCCTCCAGTAACAACTGCAACTTGATTAGTTAAAGATCCGGGAACTAGTGCTGAATTATCAACAACCACTGCCTCGGGATTATGTTCACCACTCATGACTCTAAGCCTGCTACTAGATGCAAAATCACGCATCTTGGACTTAACTACTACGCTAGAGATACGGCTAAAAAACGAAAGAGGTCGTGATAGCCAACATGTCGGGCGAAGCACCAATGAACCCTTCGAGTGCAGGCTTTGGGCCAAATGAATGGTTAGTCGATGAGATTTATCAACAATATTTAACAAACAAAAATTCTGTAGATCCCTCTTGGTGGGAATTCTTTGGTGACTACTCCCCCGCTGAAAGAACATCAGCGAAGATAACTAATGGTGCAAAACCAGCAGAAACACCAGGAATGAAACCTGTTGTTAAAAAATCAGCAGAAGAAATAATTCCAATCCGTAAAAAAACTGTTGAAATTCCTACGACTAATGAGCCTGTGACAGAAATTATTCGTGGCACCTCAGCCCGAGTTGTCACCAATATGGAAGCAAGTTTGAAAGTACCAACTGCAACTTCTGTTCGAAGTATTCCTGCAATTTTATTACAAGAAAACAGAACTTTTATAAATAATCATCTGGCTCGTCAACGCGGTGGAAAAGTTTCCTTCACTCACATCATCGCTTATGCGGTAGCAAAAGCAGTTAGTGAAATAAAAGAAATGAATTCAGGATTCACAGTTGTTGATGGCAAACCAGCCATCGTTAAGTATCCACATGTTGGTCTTGGTTTAGCAATCGATCTTGCCAAAGAAGATGGATCAAGGCAGTTACTTGTTCCAAATATTAAATTTGCTGATGTTTTAGATTTTGCACAATTTTGGTCAACTTACGACGACTTAGTCAGAAGAGCAAGAGCTGGAAAATTAGTAGTTGAAGATTTCCAAGGAACAACAATAAGTGTGACAAATCCGGGAACAATTGGCACTCAGCATTCAGTTCCTCGTTTAATGGAAGGCCAAGGCGCCATCATTGGTGTTGGTGCTCTTGATTTTCCAACCGAATGGCAAGGCGCTGCTCCTGAAACTTTAGCCAGACAAGCTATTAGCAGAGTTATCACTTTGACATCAACTTATGATCACAGAATTATTCAAGGCGCCCAGAGTGGTGAATTCCTAAAAAGAATTAGTGAATTGCTACTTGGTAAAAATAATTTCTATGAAGATATTTTTACCTCGCTCGAAGTTCCTTATAAGCCATATGTTTGGGCAATTGATATTGCTACCACACATGATCAAGACATAAACAAAGTTGCTCGAGTTCAAGAACTAATTCATTACTACAGAGTTCGGGGTCATTTAATTGCTGACACAAACCCATTGGAATACGCCCAAAGAACTCATCCCGATTTAAGAATGGCCAATCATGGTCTAAGTGTGTGGGATTTGGAACGAGAATTTGCTACAGGTGGATTTGGTGGAGTTCCGTTCATGAAACTTCGCGATATTTTAAATCGTTTACAAGACTCATACACCAGAAATATTGGCGTGGAATATATGCATATTCAAGAACCTGAGGAAAGAAATTGGATTCAAGAGAGAGTTGAGAAGCCACACTCCAGAATGGATCGTCAAGAGCAACTAAGAATTCTTAGAAAATTAAACGCTGCTGAAGCGTTTGAAAAATTCCTTCATACTAAATATGTTGGTCAAAAACGTTTTTCACTAGAAGGAAGTGAGTCTGCCATTGTCTCTCTTGATTCAATTCTGGTGGAAGCTGCCAACGATAATTTAGTTGAAGTTGACATAGCAATGCCACATCGTGGACGTTTGAATGTATTAGCAAATATTGCTGGAAAATCTTATGAAAGAATTTTTAGAGAATTTGAAGATGTTGGTGCTACTGGTTTTGTGCAAGGATCAGGTGACGTTAAATATCATTTAGGAACCTACGGTGAATTCACAACTGATGAAGGAACAAGTGTTCCAGTTTATTTAGCAGCTAACCCATCTCATCTTGAAGCTGTTGATCCAGTATTAGAGGGAATCGTTAGAGCCAAGCAAGACAAACTTGGTAAAGGTCATGATCATCCGATATTGCCAATTTTGATGCATGGTGATGCTTCTTTTGCTGGACAAGGTGTCGTTCTTGAAACCCTAAATCTTTCCAAATTACGCGGATATAGAACAGGTGGAACAATTCATGTAATTGTAAACAACCAAGTGGGTTTCACAACTTCTCCAGCTGATGGCAGAAGTTCAACTTATGCAAGTGATATGGCAAAAACAATTCAAGCTCCAATTTTTCATGTCAATGGTGATGATCCTGAATCTGTTTCAATAGTTTCAAGGCTTGCATATCAATACCGAAAAGAATTCAAAAAAGACGTAATTATCGACATGATTACTTATCGTCTTCGTGGTCATAACGAAGCAGATGATCCTTCCTTAACTCAACCATTGATGTATCAAATTATTGATGAGAAACGAAGTGTGAGAAAGCTTTACACCGAATCTCTTATTGGTCGAGGCGATATCACTGTTGAAGAAGCAGAAAGTGCACTTATTGATTATCAAAAACAATTAGAACGAGTGTTGGCTGAAACTAAAGGTGACTTGAAGAAAGTCGATCCAATCCCGGTAGATAACAGACCAATGTTTCCAAGTGAAGTTGAAACCAAAATCTCTCGTGAATTAATTGATCGAATTGCTCAAACTCAAATTAATTTGCGTGAAGGTTTTACCCCCCATCCAAGACTTTGGCCACAACTAGAACGTCGCGCCCAAATGATTAAGGACGACACAATTGATTGGGCTATGGGTGAAGCACTTGCCGTTGGTTCCCTTCTTTCAGAAGGACATTGGGTTCGAATTGCAGGACAAGATGCCAGACGCGGAACATTTGGTCAACGCCACGGTGTAATTGTTGATTACAAAACAGGTCAAGGTTATAAACCACTAAAGCAAGTTGCAAAAGATGGCACAAGATTATTTATTATTGATTCTGCTTTAACAGAGTTTGCTGGCATGGGTTTTGAATACGGATACTCTGTTGCAAGTCCTAGCGCACTTGTAATGTGGGAAGGCCAATTTGGAGATTTCGCCAATGGTGCCCAAACCATTATTGATGAATTTATTTCATCAGGTGAACAAAAATGGCAACAAGAATCTGGTTTAGTTTTGTTATTGCCACACGGAATGGAAGGACAAGGCCCTGATCATTCATCTGGTCGAATTGAAAGATTCTTAAGTCTTGCTGCCCAGGACAATATGACTATTGCCCAACCATCAACCTCAGCTTCTTATTTCCATTTACTGCGTTGGCAAGTACTAAACCCTCACAACAAGCCGTTAATAATCTTTACTCCAAAATCTATGCTGAGAGCAAAACCAGCGACAAGTGCTACTAAAGAATTTACGGATGGCAAATTTAATCCTGTGATTGAAGATGTAAAATCTGATAAATCAAAAGTAAATAAAATTGTTTTATGTACTGGAAAAATTAGCCATGAAATTGCAGCTGCAAGGGATGCAGCAAATCTTGAAAATATTGCAATAATCAGACTTGAAAGACTTTATCCATTACCAATTAAAGAAATAAAGAATCTATTAGCCAGTTACTCAAACGATGCCAAAATTATTTGGGCTCAAGATGAACCCGCCAATCAGGGAGCTTATCCATTTATTGTCACTGATCTTGCGCCAATTCTTGGTCGGATAATTACTCGTGCTTCCCGGTTAGCGTCAAGTGCTCCCGCTGTTGGTTCTCACACCAAGCACGATCAAGAACAAGCAGATTTAATTAAATCTGTAATTGAATAATCCCCTCCATACACATTAAATATCTAGCCATGAAAGGCTGTAAGCATGACATCTTTTGCCAGTGACAATTATGCGCCGGTTCATCCTGAGGTTATGGAACAAATTTCAAAAATAAATTCTGGCCACATGCAAGCTTACGGGGCAGATTCAGTAACTAAAGATGCGATTCAACTGATTAAAGAAACACTGAAAGATCAAAATTGTGAAGTAAATTTTGTATTTAATGGCACTGGAGCCAATGTAACTGGATTGCAAACAGTAATGAATTCTTGGAACTCTGTAATTTGCGCCAGCACAGCTCACATAAATGTTGATGAAGGTGGGGCACCAGAAAGAATTTTAGGTGTTAAATTACTTGATGTTCCAACTGAAGATGGAAAAATAACACCAGAACTAATTGAATCTCAATGGGTTCGCATGGGAGATCCCCACACTTCACAACCCAACGTAGTTTCAATAACTCAATCAACTGAAATGGGAACTGTTTACACTCCTAGTGAAATAAAAGCGTTATCAGATGTTGCCCACAAAAATAATTCTTATTTACATTTAGATGGGGCAAGAATTAGTAATGCCGCAGCCAGTTTAGGAGTTTCGATTGCCGATCTGACTAAAAATGCTGGGGTGGACATTTTCTCTTTCGGTGGAACCAAGAATGGACTCATGGGTGCTGAAGCAGTTGTTTTCTTTAAACCAGAATTGGCACAGAAATATCCTTGGATTAGAAAATCAAGTATGCAGTTAGCAAGTAAGCATCGTTACATTTCTGCCCAATTCATTGCACTTTTATCAAATGACTTGTGGAAAAGAAATGCTGAGAATGCTAATGCAATGGCAAAATTACTTAGATCAAAAATTGAGAAAAATTCTAAAATTAAGATAACCCAAGAAACACAAAGCAGTGCTGTTTTTGCAATTCTTGATCCAGCTCATACTGTCGAACTACAAAAGAAACATAATTTCTATGTGTGGAATGACAACACTGGTGAAGTAAGACTGATGTGCTCATGGGATACCACAATAAAAGATGTTGAAAGTTTTGCTGCTGATATTAATTCAGTTTGTAAATAATGGCCAGTATCTAAAAAGCACTACCCCTTTTATTAAATCTTTTGATACTTCACCAAATAGTCTTGAATCATCACTGAATTCAGCATTATCCCCTTGCAACCAATATCCTTGATTTGTAATTGTTATCACGCGTTTAATTATGAGCAGCTCTACACGATCAGGTCTTTGGGCTATCACTACTTGATTGCGCTTAGCCTGGTTTGCCGACTTGATTAAAACGAAGTCTCCCGAACGAAATTTAGGCGCCATCGAATCCCCTTGGATCCTGGCCACCCTGAAACCGAAGTTACCCACCGTCTCATTGTGCTAAACAGTTGATTGCAAGGTAATCTCAGGAATATCAAACCTAAGGAGTACTCAATGAGTTTCTGGTCCCCAAAGACAACCGTCTTCGCCCACTGCGATTTACCATGTGGAGTTTATGACCCAGCCCAAGCAAGAATTGAAGCTGAATCAGTTAAAGCATGTATGGTCAAATACAACGATTCTAAAGATGCAGACTTTAAGAGTCGCTCTGTTGCAATCAAAGAACAAAGATCACACTTGGTTAAAGAACATTTATGGGTTTTGTGGACTGACTATTTCAAACCAGCACATTTTGAAAAGTACCCACAACTTCATGTTCTTTTCAATGAAGCAACAAAACTAGCAGGTGCTGCTGGAACTAAGGGCACAAATGATGTTGCTGTAGCAGACAATTTGTTAGGCAAAATTAAAGAAATTGACACAATTTTTTGGGAATCCAAAAAAGCGTAAGTTAAATTTCACTAGAACATCAGAAAGCCCCGGGATCCCCGGGGCTTTCTTTTTTATAGGGAAGAAGCCTTACTTGCACTTTCCCAACCTAAGCATTAGATATTCAAAAATAAAAATATCAGACCAGCAGTAGCAACAAATGCTGTTAAGTCAAAGAAATTTTTTACGATTTACTGGTATCAATCCAGTAATAAGCGCATAAAGGGCAATTAAAACAACGAGACTGCCTAAGACTTGTGTTAATCGTTGATCGTCTTGAAGTAAAGGTAATCCAATAATTACTATAAAAAGTTGAATTAATAAAAATGGAGTAAAAAATCTTTTTCTAAAATTTGAAATTCCTCTTGAAATATAAATAACGCTTCCTGCTAGTAGTAGATATAGAAATACCTCTGCAATGAGTGTTTCCCAACTCTCAATAGATTGAGATTTTACCGATGAAATAAGGACAAAACCAGCAAAACAAAATAGGGCTATTCCTTCAGCAAAAGTTAGTGCTGCAGCCCATTGAATTTGGAAAAATTTTTTCATCGGCCTTTAGCCTATTTGTAAACCTGTATGGGTGTGCTCTATTTCTTTGATTTTTGAGCCAAAGCGTTCTTCGTATTTTCCAATTTTCCAAATCAAAACCGAAAGTGCAAAAGCAAGAACAAATGAGAGCACAATGAAATAGCCGATTGAACTTAAATCAATCGCGGTAATACTCTTAAATGGTTCAGTTTCAGCAAGGCCAAAGTTATCCGAGATAACACTGACCCATTGTAAAGTTCCAATTCCTAATGCTACAAAAACTGAAAGTCCAGTTGTAGTTAAGTTGTAATAAATTTTTCTTAACGGACTTGTAAAGGCCCAAGAATAAGCTTTTGTCATGAATATGCCATCTAACGCATCCATCATGGACATACCTGCTGCAAAAATAATGGGTAACGCAATAATAGCCAATGGAGGTAACACTCCGCCAACAGTTCCAGCTGCCGCTGTGGCAGAAAGTGCCAATAATCCAACTTCAGTTGCTGTATCAAACCCAAGTCCGAATAGAACTCCGACTGGATAAAGTTGCCAGGAGTGATCGAAACCTTTCTTAAATCTACCTTTAAAAATTCTTCTCATTAAACTTCGTTCATTTAATAGTTGTTCTAGATGTTCATGTGAATATTTCCCAGACTTAGCTTGCTTCCACGCTTTAAGAACGCCCACCATGATTACTAGATTCAAAATTCCAACTAAATATAAAAAGAATCCTGAAACACTTGTACCTATAGTTCCACCGGTAGTGGCAAATGCATCTTTGAAAATACTTGATTTTACTGCCACAAAAGCAATTCCAACAGATAGTGCTAATACAACTGTGGAATGCCCTAGTGAGAAAAACAGTCCAACCCCAAGTGGTTTCTTACCTTTTGCGAGCATGATTCTGGTTGTGTCATCAATTGCCACAATGTGGTCTGCATCGAAGGCATGTCTTAACCCAAAACCGTAGGCAAGCGCTCCTGCTCCTGCATAAATAAGTGCGCCACTGCCATCTGTTATTTGGTTATATTGAGGATCTGAATTGAAATGTGCAAATAGACCCCAGCCCAAAATATGAAGAAAAACCACTGTTCCCAAAACGCCGAATAATCGAGGTAATTCTTCTCGTTCGAATTTCAAGACCTGGCGAAGCTTTGGTTTGGACGTCGGTGGGGTCATCCCTGTACCTTAATGCCAACCTTTTGCAAGTGCAAAAGATAGACAGCAAGGTCATGCCCGAAATGTCGAGACTGTGACCAAAGTGACACCTGTTTTAGCAAGATTTCTTCAAAATGAGGTTGTGCAAAGCGTCACAACATGTCACCCTTGTAGTGGGGAACTAATTGGAGGTATTGAGCATGGACTGGCGCCATAAATCGGCTTGTCGTGATGAAGATCCTGAGTTATTTTTCCCTATAGGTAACACTGGACCTGCTGTTTTTCAGATAGATGCAGCTAAAAAGATCTGCAAGACCTGCACCGTGGTTGAACCATGCTTGCAATGGGCCTTGGAGACAGGTCAAGATTCAGGCGTGTGGGGTGGGCTAAGCGAAGACGAACGTCGCGCTCTAGGACACAGCGCCCCTGCGACTTCTATCAACTTCTACTAAACCAAAAGGTTTAGTTACTTTTTCTTTAAAACTATCGGGGCAACTATTTCTGCCTTCACCCCAGTTGGTGAATTAGCGGAAATAGTTAAACCACCACCAAGTTCATCAACGATAAGTGTTCGAACGATTTGCAAACCTAATTGAGCGGTAGCAAAAACATCCTTACCTTTTTCAATTCCTGGTCCACCATCTGTGATTACAATTCTAATTTCAGTATCACTTTTCGTGGCATTTATTTGCACAGGTTCCTTTGTAGGACGACCGTGCTCAATTGCGTTTTGTAAAATTTCTACAACTGCCATAGCAATTGGAGTAGCAACTTCTGCAGGAAGCTCTCCAAACTCTCCTTGCAATTCAATACCTATAGGTTTCTCGTTTTCTACAGTTGTTGCAGCATCTGTGACAAGTGCGATGACTTGATTAATAACTTCATCAAATGGAATAACTTCACCAGGTGATCTAGACAAAGCTTCGTGCACAACAGCAATTGCACTTACTCTTCTTTGTGCTTCAGCTAGAGATTCTTTTGTTTCTTTACTTTTTGCTCTTCTGGCTTGTAAACGTAATAATGCCGCAACTGTTTGAAGATTATTTTTAACCCGGTGATGCACTTCCCTAATGGTCGCATCCTTAGTTAACAAAGCTTTTTCGTTTCTTCTTAAATCAGCGACATCTCTAACCAGTACCAATGCTCCAACTCTTTCCCCATTTCTTAATAGGGGAACTCCCCGAAGAGTCACCACAGAAGTTGAATTATCTAACTCAACTTCACCACTGGCTCTACCTGCTGCCACTAACATGATTGCTTCATCAACGGGACCACTCTTGTTTTGAAGTTTGGCAACAACTTTTGCTAAATTTTGATTCATTAAATCTGAGGTGAGTCCAAGTCTTCTAAAAGCAGATGCCGCGTTAGGACTTACGTATTCGACTTCACCTTGTTTACTAAGTCGAATAATCCCGTCACCAACTCTGGGAGCCTGATTTGCTTTGCTAATTTCACCACTGGGAGGAAAACTTCCAGATGCAACCATTTCCATTAGATCTTCTGCTGCTGCAAGATAAACTTGTTCCAATCGACCACCGCGTCCATCTGCGTTTGTGTGACGAGAAATTACGGCAATAACCTTTTCGTTGAAGACCACAGGAATTGCATCCACTCTTAAACCGGAGGTGGTGGGATCTACCACTTTTCTTCTCGTGCTTAGAGCTTTATCCAAATCAACTCTTCGACCCGGGGCAATGAATTCGTCGACTAAATCTTCAGGAACATTGGTGTGGGAGGTGGCAGGTCTGATTTGGGCTGCAGCAAAAAAGCCTTTGCCATGCCAAGTGGGTATCCACAGCACAAGATCACTCAAACTCAAATCGGCTAGCAATGTCCAATCGGCAAGCAGTGCTTGCAGGTGAGCCAAATCTTTGTCATCAAGTTCGGTTCGATCTTTCACAACGGCGGAAAGAAATGTCATAACCCAACGTTACCTTGCCTATCTACCAGGCCTTTTTTGTTTAAGCACTCAATGACTATTTCTCCCACAGCGCTACTAAGTTTATGTGTCAAATTTCCAGCATTAATAACTTCTAGATTCTTCCTTACCCCAACTGCTTTTTCTATCTCAGTTGCAGATCCAAAGCTATCTTTTTGCCCTTGAATTATTATCATTTCAATTTTTGTTTCAAGAGCTTGGATCAATTCTTCATGTCGCGTTTTCCCATTTGGCGCTCTCAAGGGAAAGGCTAAATTAATTATTAAATTGGGCTTTAATTTTGCAGCCGTTCGACAAATCACTCTTGCTCCGGTGCTTCGCCCGATAAATATTTTTTTATATTCTGCATACCTAGTATGCAAATTCTCCATTACTTCAATCCATACTTGATCTAGTTGTTTAGCAGGACTAGCAATTTTCTTACCCGAAACCAACCAAGGCATTTCAACGCCAACAACACTAATCCCATGATTATTTAAATGGTGAATTGTGGCAGCTAAATCAACTGAGTCTAAACCTTTACCTGCACCGTGAGTTATGAAAGCTACGGTTTTTTTGTGGTGATGATGGCTAATAATACGTGCACTTCCGAATGTTGTTTCAAGATATGATGTGCTCATTATTAATCTGAGAGTGGTTTAATTAAATTAACTCCATTATTTCTAGCGTTATTAACGTCACTGGTCACTTTGAAATAATCAAAATAACTTTCGGGTGGAGTTGCTAGCAAGGATCTAATTTCTTCCTTATTTTGAATATTTGGATCAAGCCACGCTTCCCAATTCTTGTCAGGTACAAGTACTGGCATTCGGTCATGAATAGTTTCTAAACCAAGTTTTGCTTCAGTAGTTATTACTGAAAAACTATGAATCTCTTGTTCGTGGTTCTTCGGATCTGGATTTTTCCATATCTCATAAATTCCAGCAACAGCCAACAACGGACTTTTATTAGCTTTTATAAAATATGGTTGCTTTTTTTCTTTGGGATCAACAGGTCTAAACCATTCGTAATAACCATCCATCGGAACAATGCAACGACGTTTACTAAAGGCGCTTCTGAATGATGGTTTTTCGTCAACGGTTTCAAATCTGGCATTAATCATTTTTGCACTCATGGAATTATCTTTAGCCCAGGAAGGAATTAAACCCCAGGTCATAATTTCTAAGGTTCTATTTCTATTTTTATCCACGGTTATTGCATAGGTTTTGGAAGTGGGTGAGATATTGAAATTTTCTGTCAGTAATTGGCTGGGAAGAGTTTTTAACTTGAATACTTCAGTAAGAGTTCCGGTATCGCGGTTGGCCGCGTATCTTCCACACATAACATCCTGGATATTACGTGCACGCTGTAGTCTTAGATGCAAATGAGTGAATCTGCCCCACATAATTGGTCTGCACCTAGTGCAAAGCGCCCAATTCACTCAACTGTGTCAATTCCGGGATCAAAATCTGCCACCAACAGAGCATTTGTTTTAGCTGCTTTAGGCGATTCAATATCAAAGATTCACAAACCATTGTTGGCAAGAGACACCGAATTGATGCTTCAAGCCCTAGAAAAATTAGGTTGCACCATAACTAGAAGTAACGAAATAATTGAAATAACTCCCATGAAAAGAGTTCACCAAGATTTAGCGATAGATGTTGGGTTAGCGGGAACTGTGATGAGATTTGTTCCACCACTTGCGGCATTAACTGCAGGTGTTGTGCATTTTGACGGTAATCAACGTGCACGCAATAGGCCAATGAAAACACTTATTGATTCATTGAAAGCTTTAAAAATTTCTGTTGATGATGAATCAAGTGGATCACTTCCCTTTTCCATTGTTAGTGACGGCAATGTGCAGGGCGGAGAAATAACCATCGATGCATCTGAATCAAGTCAATTCATAAGTGCCCTATTACTGGCCGGTGCTAAATTTTCAAATGGTTTAACCATCAAACACGTTGGTAATAAATTACCAAGTCTTCCTCATATTGAAATGACGATTGATATGTTGAATCAAGTAGGAGTGAAGGTTTCTTCAATTGAAAAAAATAGTTGGAAAATTGATCCCACCGTTATTAAATCAAAAGATTGGTTAATTGAACCTGATTTATCTAATGCTGGTCCTTTCATTGCAGCAGCAATGGTTACCAAAGGTGAAGTGACTATTACTGATTGGCCACAAAATACTACACAAGCAGGAAATGCGTGGATTGAAATTCTCACCAAAATGGGTGCACAAGTTGTCTTAACTGAAAAGGGATTAACAGTTTCTCATTCAGGAGATATTAAAGGAATTGATTTTGATTTAAGCGATGTTGGAGAATTAACTCCTGTCTTGGTTTCAATTGCAGTGCTAGCTAACTCTAATTCTTCTTTGACTGGTATTTCTCACCTACGAGGCCACGAAACAGATCGGTTAGCAGCACTAGTTGAAAACATAAAAGCAATTGGTGGAGATGCTGACGAAACCACTGATGGATTAATTATTAGACCAAAAAAGCTACATGGTGGATTGTGGAAATCTTTTGACGATCACCGAATGGCAACAGCTGGAGCCGTCATTGGTTTGGTTGTAGAAGGAATAATTGTTGATGATATAAAAACAACTTCCAAGACACTTCCTGATTTTGAAAATATGTGGACGTCTTTGGTGGGTGTGTGAATAATTTGCAGGATTATGACGAGGACGATTTTCGTTCTCGTCCCGGCAAACATAAGTCTCGACCTAGATCTAAAGATAGACCAAAATTTGAAAATGCTGAAACTGGATTAGTTATCACAGTTGATCGGGGAAGATTTACCGTTCATTTAGAAACACCTGAAGAAATAGATATCTACGCAGTTAAAGCCCGCGAGTTGGGACGAAAAGGTGTCATTGTTGGAGATTTAGTTGAAGTTGTTGGAATTGATACAAAGAATCCAGAAAATATGGCAAGAATTGTAAAAGTTAATGAGCGAAAAAACTCATTACAAAAAAGTGCTGACGATTCAGAATCGATTGAAAGATCCCTTGTGGCCAACATTGAAATGGTAGCCATTGTGGTTGCAACATCAGAACCAGAACCAAATCCTAGATTAATTGACCGCACAGTTATTGCTGCTCGATTAGCTAATGCCCAACCCATCATTATTGCCACCAAGACCGATGTTGAATCTTCTCAAAAACTTTCTGAAATGTATCAAGCACTAGACATTCCAGTGATTTCAGTCAATAAAACTTCTTCATTAACAGAACTCTTGGATATTCTTGATGGTAAAACCACTGTTCTGATTGGACCTTCTGGAGTAGGTAAATCAACCCTGGTAAACAGACTTGTCCCGGATGCTCATCGAAGAACTGGTGTAGTTAATGATGTAACTGGACAGGGTAAGCACACTTCCACTTCAGCTTTTGCACTTAAAATAAACAAATCAACTTGGATAATAGATACCCCAGGTATACGCTCCTTTGGTTTAGCGCATGCAACAGTTGAAGAAATACTGGAAGGTTTTCCTGATTTGATGCAGGCAACTACTTTGTGCCAAAAGGGATGTTCCCATCAAGACACAAGTTGCGCTATTGAAGCAGCAGCATTTGAAAATCCAACACTGCTGCCACGCCTAGATTCATTTCGCAGATTACTAAGTTCACTTGAAAATGTTGAAGGATAGAGTTAGAAACAAATGAGTGCTCAAGATTTAGAATTTACCCATCAATTAGCTGATGCAGCCGATCAAATATCTATGGCTCGATTTGGGGCCATTGATTTAAAAATTGAAACCAAACCTGATTTAACCCCAGTAAGTGATGCTGATAAAAGTGTTGAGGAAAAATTAAGAAATTTAATCAGCAAATACTCCCCTTCTGATTCAATTATTGGCGAAGAATTTGGCCATGATGGTGGCTCAAACAGGGAATGGATTTTAGATCCAATAGATGGTACAAAAAACTTTGTTCGTGGTGTTCCATTTTGGGGGACATTAATTGGTTTAAGAGTAGATGGCGAAATGACAACTGGAATGGTTTCAGCCCCAGCCATAGGCAGGCGATGGTTTGGCGCCACTGGATTAGGTTCATTTCTTCAAACTAAAACAAATTCCTTTCAAAGTGAAAAAAAATTACAAGTATCAAAAGTGTCTAACTTAGAAGATGCCTACTTAGGTTATTCCAGTCAAGATAGATGGGCCAAGCAGTCTCAAGAACAAGAATTTGAAAAACTACTTAAGAAAGTTTGGCGTGCTCGCGGTTTTGGAGATTTTATGATTCACATGATGGTCGCAGAAGGTGCCATAGATTTATCAATGGAACCTTCACTAGCGCTGTGGGATATGGCAGCACTTATTCCAATAATTAAAGAAGCCGGCGGAACTGTGACATCTTTGACTAATGGTAATGCACTGGTTGACATGAGCATGGTGACAACAAATGGTTTATTGCATGAGCAAACTTTAAAGCTATTTGATTAATTTCTTCTATTTATATACATCGGTAAACCACCAGCTGGTCTAACCATCACTAATGCTCTGGGCACAGGAATCCCACCAGCAGGACTCAATTCCCACTTTTGCACGATTCTACTAATCAATAAAATGCTTTCCAGAATTGCAAAATCTTTACCAATACACATTCTTGGCCCAATTCCGAATGGCAAATATGTTCCTTTTGAGGGGGTTGGGGCTTCAGGCATAAATCTATTTGGATCAAAAGTTTCTGCATTATTCCAAGCAGCCGGATGTCTGTGTGTTACCCAAGGTGAAATTATTACCACAGATTTTTCGGGAATTTCATATCCACCCAAGACATCTTTTTCATATGATCGTCTACTCACAACCCAACCTGGTGGAAATACTCTTAAAGCTTCATCAACAATTGCTTTAGTGAACGGAAGATTTTCAACATCTTTAACAGTGGGCGCCCTACCTTTAAGAACTTCATCGACTTCTTTTTGTAATTTCTTTTGCACATCTTGATGTGCACCTATTAACCACCAAGTCCAAGTTAATGAACTTGCCACGGTTTCATGGCCAGCCACAATAAAGGTAACAATTTGATCTCTTAGTTCTATACTATTTAAACCACCTTCATCATCATGGGCGGCCAAAAGTAAATCAAGCATGTCAACGTCTCGATCAACACCTGCTACACCTGTAATTTTTTTTCTTTCATCTAAAATTCTTTGCACTGCGCCATCAAGTTGCTTAAGTGCTTTAGCTAATTTCCTATTATTTGGAGTTGGAATCCATTTAGGAAAAGTAATTGGGGTTCTTGCTCTAGCCACAATAATGTCGAGAGCATCTAAAGTTGCTTGGGCAGTTTTTTCTACATCTCCTGCTAAATCGGTTCCAAACAGTGATCTGCCCACAATTTCTAAGGCTGCGTGCATCATGTCGTCATCGATATCAACCACAGAATTATTTGAAAGTTTTTCCCATTTTTCGAGAATTCGATCAGTTACCAAAACAGTATCTGGACCAACTCTCATGATGGCCTCATGATGAAAAGCTGGTTGGATTAGTTTTCTTTGTCTTTTCCAACTGTCAGTATCTGCTGCAAGCAATCCATCACCTGTGACTAATGCCAAATTTTCATATTGGATAGTTCTTTTTCCATAATTTTTCGCATTAACTCTCATCACTCGATCAACGTCTTCGGGATGAGTTACAAGATAAATCGGTAAAATCGGTATAGGAAATTGCACAACATTTCCATATTTAATTCTCATATCAACAAGAAATCCTGCTGGATCTTTTCTTGCTCGAAGTAATTGGGAAAGCATTTGTTTTATTGAAGGCCCAGGAGCCGTTAGGAATATTTTTCCTAACTTTTTTTTCTCAAACTTGCCAGCAACTTCACTCATACATCTACTCTACGCATATGTTACAGAACACAAAAAAAGAAGACCGGTATATTTTCCGGTCTTCTTTTCGTAAGTAGCGGGGACAGGATTTGAACCTATGACCTCTGGGTTATGAGCCCAGCGAGCTACCGAGCTGCTCCACCCCGCGTCGGTTAACTCAATCTTAATGGCAGGCCAATAACTCAAATGATTTGAGTTATCTAGCGCACAAAACTTGCAGGTGTTATTTTTATCGTACTTGCTGAATTAAGTCGTTTTTGTGCGTCCATTGCTCTGGCTAATGCATCTTCCAGTTCTTTTTGCGCTTTCCCATATGCGGTGAAATCTCCAATTGCTAGTGCTTTCTTGCCGTTAGCAACAGCTTTTTGCATATCACTTATTGCATTCGCTAAATCAGTTTCGGCATTTCCTGTTTCACTTGGGATTTGTGGACTTGGATTAGAATCTGTTTCTGGGTTTGCTGGAACAACTGCTGTACCAGTTGAAGTTCCAAACAATGCTGTGATCGCATCTTCTATGTTGTCTTCAAAAACTACATTTGGCCCAAAGGATGCCAGCACTTTTCTCAGCAGTGGATAACTATCTCCTGCTGTGGCTCGTACATAAACTGGTTCAACATATAACAATCCACCACCAATTGGTAGAGACAAAAGGTTTCCTAGTTCAACTTCGGAACCACCACGTCTCAGCAAAGAAAGTAGTGCGCTTACATCTGGATCTGATTCAAAGTTATTTTGTACTTGCGTTGGTCCTGGAATTGTGGTGTTTCGAGGAAGTTGCAGGACTCTAATTTTTCCATAATTATTCTTAGGATCACTTGAAACTGCCATGAATGAAGCAAGGGTTTGTCTTCTGGTGGGTGCAAAAGTTGTGGTTAATGAAAATACTGGTTGTGCATCTCCAGGCATTTGTAATTGCAAGTAGTAAGGAGGCTGAGAGCTTTGTACACCAGGTCTAGTTGGGTCATTTGGAATAACCCAGAAATCTTGACCGCCATAAAACGCACCTGCGTCTTTAACGTGATATTTACTTAAAATTTCTCTTTGTATTTTAAATAAATCTTCAGGATATCTAACATGATCTGCCACTGCAGCAGGCATTGCTGATCGAGGTTTCACTGTTCCCGGAAATGCTTTTGCCCAAGATTTTAAGATCGGTTCAGTGTCATCCCAAGCATAAATTGAAACAGTTCCATCATAAGCATCCACTGTTGCTTTAACCGAATTTCTTACATAGTTAACAGAAGTTGCAGCTTGAGTTCTTAAAGCAGTTGAGGTCTGGGTAACAGAGTCAGCTGTTGCAGAATCTAAACTTGTTCTAGTTGAATAAGGATAATAATTTGTTGAAGTATAGCCATCAAGAATCCAAACAATCTTTCCCTCAATTACAGCTGGGTAAGGATCGCTATCAAGAGTTAACCAAGGTGCAACTCTTTGCACTCTTTCTCCAGGATCTCTGTAATACAAGACTTTAGAATCATTATTTACCAAATTAGAAAGAATGATATTTATTTCTTGATACTTCAGTGCATACAGAGCTCTATTGAAGAAGTTACCTATCGCAACTCCGCCGGTTCCGGCATAAGTGTTATTTGCTTGACCATTAGCACTGGTGTCATCTGGATAATCTAATTCGCGTGGATCACTACCGGCTGCTCCACCAACAATTGAGTAATTCGGAGAATTTTCACCAAAATAGATTCGAGGTTCAGCTATCTTTAAAGAACCTTTAGTTGGGATATCACTAGTTGTGAAATCTGGTTCTCCATCAATTTTCACCGCATTATCTTTTGCTGTAACCACACCAAATCCATGTGTATAAACAAGATGAGAGTTAATCCAATTTCTTTGCGCACTTGGAATTCCGGCCAAGTTGATTTCGCGGGCAGCAATGATTGTTCCTTGATTTGAACCATTAATTGCATAACGATCAATGTCTAGTGTGTCAGCGAAACTGTAGAAACCTCTGATTTGTTGCAATTGATTAAAAGTAGGTGAAAGTAGAGCTGGATCCATTAATCGAATCTTTTCAATGGTTCCTGTTTGTTGTGAAATTATTTCTGAACTTGGTTCAGTGCTAGCTGCATAATCTGAAATTTCTACATCAGCTAGACCATATGCCGCTCTAGTGGATTCAATAGATTTTTGTATATAAGGAGCTTCTTTATCGGCTTCGCTTGGTTTAACCACAAACTGTTGAATAACTGTTGTGTAAACCCCGCCAATCAAAATTCCGGTGATAAGCAGTGCGCCAATTCCTATATTAGGAATAAACCATTGTCTTCTAAAAGCATTTATTATAAATAAGACCGCCACAATTAAAGATAAATACATCATTAAAGACTTAGCTGGTAAAACTGCGTTCACATCTGCATATTTTAAGCCGACTAATAATGAATCTTGCTTAAGCGCTAAACCAAATCTGTCTAACCAATAAGCAAATGCTTTTAGGGTAAACAGTAAAGCAACTAAGACAGAAATTTGTGATTGCGCAAACTTTGTAGCTTTTTGTCCTGGTGATTGTAGTGTTATGCCGCCGTAAATGTAGTGAATAATTCCACTCGCTAAACCTGACAAAATAATTGTGCTAATTCCAAAAGTAACAAGATTTCTATAAAGCGGATAATCAAAAATAAAGAAACTTATATCAATTCCAAATTGTGGATCTTTAACCCCGAATGGAACAGAGTTCAGTCTTTGAATCCAATTTCGCCACTCAGCTGAAGCTGATCCTCCGGCAAGAAATCCTAAAAGAATTGGTCCAAATATAAATACTGATTTACGGATTGGATCCAATGCTTCTCTGTATCTTTGCAAGGAAACTTGGTCAGGAGTTACCGATGCATACATTGGTCTGTTCTTGTAGGCAAGGTAAACATTGAGCCAGATGATGAAACCAGTTATTGCAGCAAAAAATACGAATAACCCAATTCTCCATGCCAAGACTGTGACATAAACATTTTGTGCATTAACGGATTTGTACCACAGCCAATCTGTGTAATAACCGGTCAAACTCATCAGAGCTATAAATAGAGCACCCAGTGAAACTAAAAGATAAGTGTTTTTACTCTTAGGCCGATTGAAGGTAAAATCCGGGCGTGGAAAACTCATATTTCGACAATACGAAACAAGTTATTGTTCGTCCAATCGGGGTTAATTTGTGGGAGAAATATCCCTAAATCTCGACTTATTGGCAAGTCTCTAAACCTTGAATATCACCGGATTTAGTGAATTTCTCTATGGCGCTAAGCGCATCTGCCAGATTTGAAACTGCGACCACCGGCATTGATTTGTAATAATCACTAGACACTTCATCACAATTATCAATCGGGGCTAAAAATAATTGGGCACCACTTTTTCTAGCACCTTCAAGTTTCTGTCTTATGCCACCAATGGGTCCAACTTCGCTCAAGTAATTAATTGTTCCAGTACCAGCAATTATGTTTCCACCTGTTAAATCATTTATGGTTAGCTCGTCAATAATTCCCAAAGTAAGCATCAATCCCGCACTTGGTCCACCCACTTCTGCTACTCCAAAGTTAAAGTCGTAAGGCGGATCTATCCTCGGCCCAATTGAAATACCAATAGAAGCTTTTTTTACATCTGATTTTAATTCTGTTGCGACTACTGTTACTTCCAATTTTTTTAGGTTACGAGATAATGATAAATTAATTTTTTCATTTGGTTTATGCACTTGTACATACTTAACAACGTCACTGGCTGTTTTAACTTCTTTGTTATCAACGCTTATCACAATATCTCCAGGCTCAATAATTCCATCGCTTGGTGAATTAACTACCACGCTATCTACTACAACGTTCATGGTGACAGGAATTTTAAGATAACTTAAAGCTGCTGCAATAGCATCTGTTTGGGAATTTGAAAAAGCCCGTTCGTTTTCCTGCCTGATTACTTGTGGATCAATAATCTCTGGATAAAGATCTCTTGTTGGAACAATTGCTTCAGTTGGATTTATCCAAGCAGAAATTGCATCAACTAAAACAAGACGACCAAAGGGACCGCCTGTTTCTGAGACGGTTGTGAAATTTAATTCACCCTTTGAAGCATAAGTTTCAACTCCGCTAATTGAAATAACTTCTTTATCCATTTCTATGCCCACTGTGTTGAAAAGTGGACCCGCTGAAATCTTTATGAAGGGAACTGGGATTAGTAACAATGCGCTAATTAATAAGACAACTACCAGAGTGGGAGTTATTCTATTTAATGCACTCAGTTTCGATTTCTTTTTATTCGTTGTTTTTTTTATCATTATTTCTTGGCATTGGCCTGGTCATGGCGTCTCTGAAGTCGGTTAACAGTGACATCCCTTTATGGGCATTAGCTGGTCTAGTAGTTCTGTATTTGATTTTTAAATAAATTGTGGCCCACAGCCCAGCGATTACTGGAATTAGGAGCCAAATAAGTACCTTCATGCAGCAAGACTACGGCCAGTCGCGAGATACTTAAGTATTCGCATTGCACGAATAATTGTGAGGTGTCCCATAGATCCAGCAGAAATTGGCAAACTTTTAAGCCAACTTGGACAAATGATGCAAGGTGCAGGAAATGCCCCGGTGGGCTGGGATGCTGCTGTAAATATGGCGCGCACAAACATTGTGCAAGCAGGAGATCCGAGTCTTAGCGATTCAGAAAAAAAAGTAGTTAACACCAATGTTCAGTTAGCTCAAACCTGGTTAAACGGTGTCACCTCAGTTCCGGCTGCTTCTTCGAGTAGTAAAGCGTGGTGTCGAAGTGAGTGGATTGAGGAAACTGTTGGTACTTGGAAAAAAATAGTTGATCCAGTTGCCCAACGTGTACAAAATTCAATGAATAATTCTTTACCAAACCTTCCTGGCATGGATGAATCTCAGCAGGAAATACTTAAACCCTTACTGGCAGCATTAAAGCCCATGTCAGCAGCAATGTTTTCGATGCAAATTAGTAACGGAATAGCCGCTTTATCTAGCGAAGTGCTTTGCTTAACAGATATTGGAATTCCCCTCGGCGACACAACAACACCTGCCCTGATCCCCCGAAATATTAAAGATTTTGCATCGGGATTGCAAATAAATGAATCAGAAATCATCGCATTTGTATCCCTCAGAGAAAGTGCTGCCTCAAGATTGTTTTCAAGTGTCACCTGGCTTGCCCCAACCTTGTTAGGTGCAATTGAAGAATATTCATCTCAAATAAATGTTGATAATAATAAAATCGCCGAAATGATGAGTCAAATTGATCCCACAAATCCTAACTCAATTCAGGAAGCTTTATCTGGTGGTTTATTTGAACCACAAATTAACAAAACTCAAAGCGCTGCACTTATCAGAATCGAAAGACTCTTGGCTTTAATTGAGGGTTGGGTTTATGAAGTGGTAAACATTGCAGCGTCAGGCAGACTTCCAGGAATAGGTTCAATGCAAGAAGCCATGATCAGAAGAAGAGCAGTTGGTGGCCCCGCAGAAAAAACTTTCGGTGCACTAATTGGATTAGAACTTAGACCTAAATTAATTCGTGAAGCAGCAGATTTTTGGAACAAACAAACATTAACTTTTGGTACGAATGTACGCGACAATTTATGGAATCATCCAGACTTACTACCAAGTATAGAAGATTTACAAGATCCTGAATTCTTTAATAGAATTCAAGCCCCACTTGATATTTCCGCATTAGATTCTGCAGGAATTGCACCTAAAGAACCTGATTCCCAAACTGATGATGGTAATTCATCAAGCGCATCTAAGTAGCCTTCTGCTTTTTCTTTTTTCTCAAATGTTTTCATGAACGCATTAAAATCTTTTCCATGATCATTTACTACTAAATGAACAAGTTCATGTAATAAAACGTAATCCAAAACATATTGTGGCATTCCTTGTAAACGTGAAGTTATTCTGATTGTGCCTTCTAGGGGAGTACAAATTCCCCAAGTGGAACTCAAACGAGTTGACCAGGCAACTGATTTTGGGTCAGCTTGAGAAAATAAATATGTGGCAGATAATTCTTGAGCTCTTTTAAATAATTGCTCATCAGAAAAATATGCTCGAGGATCTCTTTGGTCCATGCGGGTAATCAAATCGCGAGCAAGTTGTTCTATTTCAGAAATACTCATTCGCAGCGGAACGTTCAATACGGTTTTATTTCCCTCTCGTGCAGCTGAAACTGTCCTTTTACGTTTATTTGATCGCCTAACTTCCACATTAGGTGGCAAGTTCATCCCTTTTGGCATGAATTTAACGTTAGGGGCTAAAACTATTTTTTATCCACAAACACTCTCAAGTAAACCTGCAGTTCAGGGCCCTGATTCAAGCAAAAACTTTTTGTTACCCACATCTTTATCCCCAGGTTATGTACCCTTTTACCCACAGAGTGAACAGTTAATCCACAACATCATCAACAGGCACGTTTGACGCACACACCCCTCGTGGCATAACTTTTCACTACTGACACCGCTGGGAAAACATCAAGTTCATTTTTATGTATCTGGGGAAAGTGCATAAAGCCTGAATTTGGCTGTGGCCCAGCGGTTTCACTATTTGTATCCCCCTCCTTGGGCTTCATGTCTGGTTTGTGAGGGATTGTGCTCAATAATTCGGCGTGGCACGCTCAAAACCGCCCCCACCAGCCCCTGATGCGCCTAGGGTTGCAGATGCGTGGGAATAATCCTGCGCGATCGCAAGGAGGACACATGGCCGGAGAGTCATATACAGGCGAAGCGTACTGCGTAAAGTGCAAAGCCAAACGCGAGTTCACTGGTGAAGTACACGAAACTAATGGCCGTCGCATGGCCAAAGGAATTTGCCCAACCTGCGGCACCAAGGTGACCCGCATCCTCGGCAAAGCATAAAGACAGCAGACGTCTTCATTGCCCCTGGTTTAAGAAATTAAACCAGGGGCAATCTGCATTATTAAGCAGCTTCCCATCGGCATCCACATTGTGGATTTTGTTGAAGTTTTCGAAACACGATCGTTGGACCAGTGGCTTCAAGATCGCAAATTACGTTTAACAAACTAGGTCCCATATTTTGTGAATCTTCAGTTAAAAACGAAATGCAATTGGCGCTAAGCAAAGAAGTTGCCAAAGTCGTCAATGTTGGATTCTTATCGATTTGCCTTGCTTTCTTTTTTCGTCTTTCCAGTGGGAAGATAAATAGATTCTTTCTAAGAGAATTTATTTGTAAACAGTTGTTACAAGTTTCAATTCCTGGAATTACAAAGGGACCAATGTTTATTTGCTCTCCAGTTTTACCGATAAAAACATGAGGGACTCTATTGATCATTAATTCATTTATTTCAAATGATTCCGCATCTTCACAAATTACTACTAAGCTAGGTCGAGGGTCATTATTTGGTTTTTCAGATCTTGCGCCCAGAACCAAGAGTGAGTCTCTTAGACTCTGCCCCAGAGAAGTTCCAATTTCTTTTGCTCGTGGTCCCAAAATATTTATGTCACCCAAAGTGACTTCCGCACTTTTTTTAATTAGCGAATAATAAACTATTCGCCCTACCCCAGCAGCTGCTAAGAGGTGACCAACTTGAAATGCGAAGTTATTAACTCCCAGAATCTGCACATAACTTTTATGTAATTTCTCGGACTGCTCATACAAATAAGTTTGGTTTATCAAGATTCTGTGCTCTATAAGAAAGCGTAATGCAGTATTTATGTCTTCATGTATACGCTCATCAATACTTAATTCAATTAAAATATCGGAAATATTTATTACTCCCGTGCAACTGCTTATTATTAACTTCATTTCTGGTGGTAAATCAGAGATTGTGTTACTTGTACCATCAGGATTTCTAACTTGTAAAGTTGATTTATCGCGCCATAAAACATCTATTTCTGGATTTAGAATTAGTCTCAAGATTCTCCTTAAAATGGTCTTTAAGGATTAGAACACATTTTCTTAGTGTAGATAAAAGTTATCCACAACCTGAGGTTTATGGTTTTAAATCAATCAACTTGGGTTCAGCTGGATTCACTCCGGCAAGGACTGTTGCAAGTTCTTCAAAATATTTGGCACACTTTTCAACCCCAACCCCGGGAATAAGAATGCAAGCTTCCTCGCTTTTTGCGGAATAAAGTGCATCGACGAATGCTTCCAGCGCAGCATTACTTAAGACTAGAAATTCAGGGATGTCATCCATGATGGCCTGGTTTGATCTCCATTCCAAACCAGCAGACAAATATTCTTTAGGAGTTGGGCTAGGACAAATTTTGCATCTTTGTAAAATAACTTCAGTTGCGCTGACCAGTGCTTTATCGCAGATCGTGCAACGCATGAGTTCTTTTTTGTAGTTATGTCTTTGTTTAGAAGGAGCAAATTCAGTTTCATCGTTAGCTTTTGTTAAAGTATCGGTATCAATTTTGGTCAAAAACCTTGACTTTATTCTGTCTTTTCCCCCAGTATCTCTGCTTCTTGCCCAAGTTATAAATAATTTTTCTTTTGCTCTAGTAATTGCGACGTAGAAAAGTCTTAATTCTTCTGCTATTTCTTCATCTGAGTCTGCTTGCACATAAGGCAAAAGTCCATCACTTGCTCCCATTATGAAAACGTTTTCCCATTCCAAACCTTTAGTGGCATGAATGGTTGCCAAAGTAATTCTTGGTTCCAACCTATTTTTTATGCTGTATCTCTCACCTGTCTGAAGCCAAAAATCAACTCCGCGCTCTTCCAGAGCTGCGGCCACTAATTCAAGTTGGGAATTAATTCGAGCCAGCACCACAATGTCAGTTTCTTTTTGCCCCCCTTGCAGCAAATCCACAATACTTTGTGCGATCCAGTCAGCCTCAGCAGAATCATTTACAAAAGGTAAGACGGCAACTTTTTCTCCGGCCTCTTTGGTGGACATAAGTGAACCCACACTGGCTGAAGAGCTGGGCATTTGCACTAATAATTTATTGGCGTATTCAATAATCTCAGGCTTTGAGCGATAATTTCTATTTAACCTGAATACTGACGCATCTTCATATTTCTTTGTGAAATCTTCTAATGGTTTACTCGATGCGCCAGCAAAACTATAAATTGTTTGAGCAGAATCTCCCACCACACAAATATTTCTATTTTCACCTAACCAAAGTTCTAACAATCTTTGTTGCAAAGGGTTAACGTCTTGATACTCATCAACGGTAAGCCATTGATAATTTTGGTGAACCTCATCAGCGAAATCTTCACTATCTTCTAGTATTGCCACGAGTAAAAGAAGTACGTCTTCAAAATCAATGATGTTATTTTTATTGGTGAAATCCAGATAGGCCTGGTAAGCAGTTGCGTGATCAAGATTAGTTAATGAGTCGGGCTCAAGCCTATTGGTTTTGGCACTTTCGATTATCGATAAATATTCCCGAATTGAACTTTTGGAATTACTTAAGCTTGTTTTATCCAATGCTGCGGATAAAACTTTAAACTTGTTTTCAATAACCTTGGGTGTTTCTCCACCAATTGCTTTGGGCCAAAAATACTTCAGTTGCCGTAAAGCTGCTGAGTGAAAAGTTCTTGTTGCCACATTTCTAATTCCTAAAGCAGAAAGTCTTAAAGCCATTTCATCTGCTGCTCGAGTTGTGAAAGTTACAGCCAAAACTTTTTGAGGTTCATAAATTTTTTGATTACAGCCATGAGCTATCCGGTGAGTTATTGCTCGAGTTTTACCACTACCTGCACCTGCATAAATAACAACTGGGCCTTCTAATGCTTCAACAACAGCGCGTTGAGCCGTATCTAATGAATCAAGTGTTTGGCGTTGGCCAGGCATTTTAAAGTCCTAGCTTCTCTTTCACCTGTCCCAGGGAAGGATTTGTAACCGCAGTGCCATCTTCATATACAACAGTTGGAACAGTTCTATTTCCACCGTTCACTTTTTCAACTAGTGCTGCTGCTTCTGCATCATGTTCAATATCAATTTCAGTGTAAGTAATTCCTTCACGACCTAATTGCGCTTTTAGTCTTTGGCAATAGCCGCACCATTGAGTTGAATACATTGTTAATTGAGCCATGTTTTAATCCTCTCACGTTAGTAATTTGAACACAAAATAGAGCGTCTTTTAGCCTGAAATGCTCTCAAGTAAAATATGGGGTTCAAGTAATTCTTTGGGTCTTGAGATCTCCATACTTGGCACATAAACAAAAGCGGCAGTTATTTTCTCAAGAGGTGTATTGGTCATTTTCCACCAAGCAAATCTATACCAAGCAAGTTGCAAGTCATCTGATTTCCCGATTACCCCTGTTTTCCAATCAATCAATTCAATTCCATTTTCTGTTTCAAAAACAGCATCAATGCGACCCCGCAATGATCTACCGCCTATTGATAAATCAAAAGGCCACTCCAAGGCCTTTGGTGTCTTATTTGCCCATGGGGAATTTAAAAATGCGTTCTTCATAGTTTCAAGCTGGCTATCGGTTATCAATTTTTCATCGGCCGCTCCAGGAAGATCAAGGGAGTCTAATAATGCTGGCATTGCAAAATGTTTTTCGATCCAGAAATGGAATTGAGTTCCTCGACGAGCCTGATCAATAGGTTTAGTTGGCATTGGCCGTACTAATTGTTGAGCAAATTCGGTTGGTTCCCGCATTAATTTAATGGTCTTGGTGACATTAAGTGTGTCAGGAATTGCCACACTTTTCTTAATTAATTTTTCACTTGTTAGTTCCTTGATCAATGACTCAATATCTTTATCCCAATTTTCTAGGGATTGTTTTTGCAATAAAGTAAGTTGGGTTTCATCAACTTCAATTGGATTTTCAACTAAAGTAGCAAAGTCTAATCTTAGATTTCTAGCTAATTGATTACTTTGGGGAGGCCAAATTGCTGGAATAATTTCATCCAAAGTGGGATTTTCTTCGTTAGTGTTTTCAACCCATTGGATGACTTTGCCATGTCCTTGTTCTATAACTTCTTTTAATTGCATTAAATATTTTGAGGGCCCTCGTACTTTTTTCTGGGTTGGTCCCCACCAATGACCTGAAACATATAGTTCATTTTCAGCCCTGGTTAAAGCCACATACATTAATCTTCTTTCTTCTAATTCAGCATAATCTTTGCAACTCTCAACATAAGATTCATATTCTTTAGTTTCGGTTTTGAATCCTCCAGGCAATGAACTGGCATCGGCTCTTAATTCATAAGGAATTAATTCTGGTTTCTTAAGCCAGATGGAAGACCTATTATGCGGGAATACGTTCTCACACACCGCTGGAATAAACACCACGGGAAATTCCAAACCTTTAGCCCCGTGGATTGTCATTAGCGAGACCGCGTTTTTCATAGCAGTTGGGGCAAATTCGATTGTGCTTTCTAATTCATCTGCTTCGTCCAACCAAGCTAAGAACTCTCTCACCACTCCGTGTGGAGAACCTTGATCAAATGACTCAGCTAAATCTTGCAAGCTCATTAGTGCTTCATACCTACTCTCGGTCATCATCTGATCACTAGCTAAAACTTCGATTAGTAAACCAGTTTGATTAATAATGCGATAAATTATGTCGCTTAAAGGTTCAGTGATGTGTTTTCTTAAATTCTCTAATTCGACTCGTAACTTATTAAATTTTTCTTTGACTCCAACCCCATATTCACTATTTCCGGGGCTATTAAGCGCATCAGCTAAAACTGCCAATTCGGCTACATCAGTGCCATCAACTGATTGCAATAAACTTTGTTCAAAAGATTTATTCTTGTTATCAGATTTATGGTCTTTAACTAGTTCATTTGCTCTGAGAGAAAGTAGTGCTAAATCTTTTGGATCAATCTCAAATCTGGGACCTGCCAATATTCTTACCAATGAAGGATTATGGGTTGGGTCATCCATGAGTCTTAAGTAAGAAATTGCTTCACTTACTTCAGGTATGTCTACTAAATCTCTTTTACCTGCGAAAGTGGCAGGGATTTTTTTCTTGATCAATAAATCGTAAATTGATAAGAGCTCTTTACCATTTCTACTTAGTACTGCAATTTTTTCAGGATTTATTCCCCGATCAGTGACTAATTCTTTTATTTGATTTGTAATACTTTCTATTTCTTCATTCCAAGTTGAATGTAAACTAATATTGACCTCACTATTAGTCGATTTACCTGCCACCAGTGAATCAATTGCTGAATGAATTTCTCTTAAGTCTTGGGACACTTGATTGGCGTGATTTAGTATTTTTTGCCCACTTCGAAAATTAGAAGTCAAGGGATACTTGCGTGCAGGTTGAGCATCTGCTTGTGGGAAATGGTGCACAAAATTGTCAATATTTGAAACTGAAGCTCCCCGCCAACCATAAATTGCCTGCAGTGGATCTCCTACTGCAGTGACTGGATGGCCTTTACTAAAAATTTCAGAAAGAAGAAACCTTTGAATCACTGACGTATCTTGGTATTCATCAAGCAGTACCGCCTTGTATTGAATCCTTAATTGCTCCACAATTTCTGGATGCGTTCTTACTAATTTTAAAGCAAATCGCATTTGGTCTGCAAAATCGACTATGCCTTCATCTCTTTTTAATTCGCGAAATTCAATAACCAATTTTGCTAATTCGATTCTGGCTCGGGTAACTGTTTCTAAATCTCGCATATCTTGTCGAGATCTAGTAGCCAAAATTTTTGCAAGTAATAAATCGGAATATTTGGCTAATGATTCATTTTCTAAATCATGCTCAGCCATTTGATTATCGAGCAACAATAATTGTTTTGCTATATATCTTGGTGATTTTTCTAAATTCGCCAGACTTGACTTTGTATTTAGCACTGTCTTAAAGGCCAACGTAACTCTGGTGGTTTCATTGATTGGTTTTAATTCAGATTCCACACCAATTAGTAATCCATGATCATTTAATATTTGTAGGGCAAAAGCGTGGTAGGTAGAAACGTTAGGTTCTACTAATTGATAAGAATCCTGGTATTTTTCACTCTTACTTAAGGTTTCCCGGACCCTTATTCTTAATTCCTGAGCTGCTTTGTTAGTAAAAGTTAATCCTAAAATTTCTGCCGGATCAATTTTTGCGGCTTCGACCAGCCAGAGGACTCTTTCTGCCATCACACTGGTTTTCCCAGTTCCTGCACCAGCAATAACTAAAGCAGGTTCCAGCGGTGCTGTTATCGCTGTAATTTGTTCTGGAGTTAAGTTCATTTTGGTTTCTGATCTCATTGCACAATCCCTTTGCCTTCTGGTTGAGCAGGACACATTCGCGTAAATTGACAATATCTACATAGTGGGGAAACTTTGGCAGTAAATTCTTCATTTTTGATTTTTCTAAATGAATCTTTTAACACTTCTAGGATTCCATTATCTGTAATGCTTTCAGTTGCTAATTCTTTAACTCCATTTTTTTGCATATGTTTTAAATAAACTAAACTGGCACTTGCATCCACGCTTTCCTCTGTGGTATCAATTTTTAACCCATTTTGTTCAACAGCAAGTCGATAAACTCCTAATTGAGGATCAACCTTAGCTTGGTCTTTAGATAAAGTATGATTTGAAGTTTTGAAGTCAATGATGTGTAATTGCTTTTCGTCTTCGATTTCTGCTTCTAATCTGTCTATATATCCACTAATTCTGACCACATCTTGAGGATTTTCTTCATCTGGTGCAAGATTGAGCGAGAAATAAACTTCTGATCCAACTACTTTACGATCTTTTCTCTTGGTGTGCCAAGAAAGTAAATTCATCACGATCTCTAAAGTTTCGTCATATGAACGCTTAGCAAGCCATGGCGCATCAAATGTTAATTGCGGCCATATCTGATCAAGTTTCTCTTTCAATGATTCAAAATTAGGTTCAATGACTTCATCACTTAAACCTTGCGCCAAAGCGTGAACCAATGAGCCGATACTTGCCGAATTTTGGCGAGGAATATTTGCACCAGCTTTTTTTTCCAAAAACCACTTCAGGCCGCAGTCTCTTAAAGTGGCCAAACCCGATCCTGACAAAGCCACCGGTTGATCATCTGGAGCTAATTTGATTTTACTTGCTTGGGGTTTGATGGTGGCCCACCAATTTTGTGGATCGGCAGCCTGACTAATTTCTCTTCCAAAGGCATCTTTAGTTTTGCTTATGTTATTTAATCTTTTTGCTAAAGCTTTTTTGAAATTTGGATCTATTGTTTCACTTTGGCCAAATTTTCTGATTTCTGCAACAAGTGAAGTTAAAGATAGAGCTTTTGTGGGAAACCCTGAAACATGATTTATCTCTGCTGCCCCCAATTTTGTTAACAAAACAGAAGGTTCACCACTATCTGAGAATTCACTTTTTATGGCACTAACTAATAATTTTTGACGAGCCCTTGATTTAGCTACCTCGAAAAGTCTTATATCTTCTGCAATAATTTCACTTCTACTTGGTGATCTAACAACGGTTTCGTAACCAAGTCTTTCAACTTCTAATAAGTTGTTTCTTAATCGTGCTGAAGGCCAAATATCTGCCTGCACATCAGGAATAATCACAAATCTTGCTTCTAAGCCCTTGGACTTGTGTGCTGTAACAATTTGAACTCGATCATCTTCAATTGGTTTTTGCGCTAATGTTTCAGCTTGAAAAGCTTGCATACCTAAATCATTTAAAAAATTAATCACTCCGCGAGTTCCCAAAGTTCGCTCGTCATCTCGAGAAGCAGCATCAAATAAAGCTAAAATAGAATCTAGATCTTTATCAGCTTTTCTGCCTTCAATCCCACCTCGTAATGCATTATTTTGTAAAGTCTTACTCCACGTATATTCTGAGTCGGTTACATCAAACATTTTTATGTTTGATTCACTTATTTCTAAATTCCAAATACTCCACATCACTACTTCCACTCGAGTTTTTTGCTTAATCAAATCTCGAGCACTAAATAAGATTGCCCCTAATTTTCTTACCCCTTGTGATATTTCACTTGGGATATCTAACAAATATTTAGGGTCAATTACTGCTCTATATAAAGCTTGATCAGAATTCAAAGGATGTTCATCATTTTCCCTTGATCTTTTTCGAAGCAGTCTGGAAGTTTCCCTTAATTCAAATGGGGAGGCATTTATTAGGGGTCCTCTAAGTAAATCTCTTATCACTTCACTATTACTTGGATCATTATTTCCCAGCGCTAATTGGCTAGAAATGTTCAAACAATCAAGCAGTACTCGTGCGGCAGGATCTTGTGAAAGAGGTAAATCATCTGATTGCACACTTACAGGTATCGTATAATTAGTTAGTGCACGATTTATTGAATTAATTGAATTAGCATTTCTAACAATAACTAAAATATCAGACCACTTAGTTTCTGTATTTTCTTGTTTAAATCTTCTAATTTCATTAGCGATGTGAAAACTTTGAGCATTAGTT
This sequence comes from Candidatus Nanopelagicales bacterium, assembly GCA_016463095.1. Lineage (GTDB taxonomy): Bacteria > Actinomycetota > Actinomycetes > S36-B12 > UBA5976 > ATZT02. The sequence goes on along the minus strand of JAEMSA010000007.1, from coordinate 2,897 downwards.
GAGTCATAGGTATTAACTTGTAAATCAATGGCTTGAATCTGTCGGTAATTGTAATCTAATTCAATTTTCTTGCTATCCCCAAAATCTTTACCAAATCTTTCTAGTGCTTCAAAGTCTGCCCCCCGAAATTGGTAAATACTTTGGGCTTTATCTCCTGCGGCAATTAGGAATTTATTGGGTCTGACTAAAGATTTTAATAATCTAACTTGCGCAGGATCAATGTCTTGATATTCGTCAACAAAAAAATGCGTAAACTTGATATTTAACTCCTCTAAACTTTTTAGTCGAAGTAATAATAAATTTACTCTGTGAACAAGTTCACCATAATCAGTAGTTTCTGATGAATCTAAATTATCTAAATACATTTCTGCGAAATTACCTAAAGCAACCCAGTTCTCATTTTCGTGCTTAATCCCAATATCAATTAGTTGTTCTGGATCCATCCCTAAAGATCGCATGCGAGCAAGTAAATTTCTAACTTGTCTAACAAAACCTTTTGTTTTTAAAGCACCAATTAAATTTGGCGGCCAATTTATTGAATTATCTTCAATAGTTCCTTTTATCAATTCATTGATCATCACTTCTTGTTCAGGACCCGATAATAATCTCAGTGGCGAAAATGCATAATTTTCTACAACTAAACCTTGATTGTAAGCAGCTTGCATAACTGAATGAGTAAATGAATGAAATGTTGCAACTTGGGGTATGGAGTAATCAGGTAATCTTCTTGCCAAATATTTTCGCATCGCTCTAGCTGAATGTCTTGAAAAACAAAAAATAATAATCTTATCTGAATTAATTCCATTCAATACTTTGTTAACAACGGCTTCTGCCAACAAAGTAGTTTTACCTGTTCCCGCTGTACCAGTAACTAGTAAGGATCCCGAATCGTGTTCCAAAATCTTGTGTTGTTGAGAATCAAAAATAGGTTTTTCAATGAAAGGTAGGGCAGTCTTTTCCAGGGTGATTTCAGGGATTCCGATTAATGCCATATGACTACTTCATCATTGACCTACGACAAGTGTCTGGTCAGGTGAAAATGTTGAGGTAATGGGACGATGGAGTAGATGAATATTGCAACAAATAGGCCTACTAGAAGAGCCGCGCGACGCCCCCGAGACTTGGTCTCACTTCTTGTTTCGCTGGGCATTACTTTGCTGGTTACCTTAATTGGAACACTGGCAGCTCAAACCACAGCAGGAATCGATGCTGATTTAACCACCGCTACTCGGGTATTACCAAGTTTTGTTTTATTTGCAATTAACACAATTGGTGCCACGGCAATAATATTTGTTCCTGTCTTGGTGGGTATTTCATTGGTAGTTCGAGGTCGCGCCCGACAATTAGTTGATGCCTTATTAGCTGCTGGATTAGCGGTACTTGCTTTAGTTTCTCTTTCTATTCTTATAGTTGAAAGTAATTCTCCACGATTATTGCTTGCTTTAACTGGTGGAACTCAAACTGCGGGAATAACTCCACTCGATCCATTGATAGCAGGCTTGATTGCATTTTTGGTTATTGCGCGCATCTTTGATCGTGGCAAAATTGGAGCAGTTGCCACTATTTCTGTTATTGCGTTATCTTTTGTGTCATTGGTTGCTGGGCAAACTACAATTGTTGCCCAAATCGTAAATATTTTACTTGGCTGGACAATTGGTTTAACAGTTCGTTACAGCCTAGGCACACCCATAAATAGAGCCTCTGTTGAAAAAATAACTGAGGCCCTTACTTCAAGTGGTTTAAGTGTTGAAAAAATTGATTTACTTTTGGAAACTTCAGAAGGCAGAATTTACAGTGTCAATTTAAAAACTGGTGAGCAATTAAATGTGTGGGTGTTTGACTGGGAACTTCAAGGATCTGGAGTAATTAGTTCTTGGTGGCGTGGTTTAACAATTAAGACTTCTGGTGATTTTAGAGGAATGAGTATTAGGCGCAGAATTGAAAGAACTGCCCTTTTGTCTTATGCCATATCTGCCACAGGAATACGTGTACCTGAGGTACAACTTGTACGCGAAATTGAACCTGATTCTATATTAATTGCACTAGCAAATCTTGACGGTTCCACTTTTGCTGATCTTAAAGCAAAAGATACCCAGTTAAATATGGAGCAAATCAAAAAATTCTTACAAGGTGTAAAAACCATTCATGACGCTGATATTGCACATAGATCTCTTTCATCTGAAAATATTTATGTAACACAATCTGGTGAAATTACGTTTACAGGTGTTCACTCCGGAACAATCGGTGCAACAGAGTTGCAACTAAGAGTAGATCTAGCTGAAGCATTAGTAACAGCTGCCCGCAGTTCCTCGGTTACAGAAACTGTTTCGGTGGCAAAGTTAGTCTTCTCGACTAAAGAGTTAATTAGAATTATTCCTGCAATTCAAAGTGTGGTAATGAGTCGAAAGACGCGTGAATATTTAAAATCGGATCGAGAATTGCTACGTGGGTTAAGAAAATCTCTGGGAGAGCTAACCCCAAGTGCTGAGATTCAACCAATTCAATTCCAACGTATTAATTGGCAAAGTGTCCTTTTGGCCATTGCTTCAGTTATTGCGTTGTATGTATTAGTCCCTCAATTCAGTCAAATAAGTATTAATGAATTAATTTCCACCGCACAGTGGCGTTGGGCTTTGGTGGCTTTAGTTGGCTCGTCTCTAACTTACTTTGCGGCAACCGCTTTACTTTTGGCTTTCATTCCTACCAAAGTTAATAGAGTTAGAACACTTCAAGCCCAGTTGGCAGCATCTTTTGCGACGTTGGTTACTCCCCCAACTCTTGGTTCGGTGGCAGTAAATATTCGTTTCCTAAACAAATCAGGTGTTCCCGCTCCTGCTGCTGCTACTGCTGTGGGGGTTTCCCAAGTAGTTATTTTCTTTATTCACTTAATATTATTA
>JAEMSA010000043.1 GCA_016463095.1 Candidatus Nanopelagicales bacterium | reverse complement strand
TGGAAACTTGATCACAGACATTTATTTGCCATGGTGCAACTTCATGAACCTAGTAAAGAAATAATTAATAGTTGGAAAAATTCTAATCCAGTCAAACGTGCTGCCAAAGTAACAATTTGGAATAGTGCTACTTCAACTGTAATTGAAGCTGTGATAACCCTTGACGGTAAAGAAATCAGTTTTACAGAAATTCCTGGCGCAAAAGCACCAATATTGAGTACTGAATCAGAAAAAGCAATAAAAGCTGCCAAAGCAGATAAAAGAATAATTGCAGCCCTAAAGGATCGTGGAGTAGAAGATGTAAATCAAGTACATATGGAAACCTGGCCAATTGGTGCCCAAATTCCAAAAGATCTAGATGATGGTCGAAGACTTATATGGACGCCAATGTGGCATCGTCCCACAGAATTTGCAAACCTATATGCACATCCCATTAATGGTTTACATGCAATTGTTGATTTAGATTCGGGTGAAGTTGTGTCTGTAGAAAACACTGAAATTATTCCTATTCCTCAAACCCCAGGTCCATATAGAGAAAATCAAACTGGAGCAAATATTAAATTAAAAGATTTAGAAATCGTACAATCACAAGGTCCCTCATTTAGTGTTGAAGGTTGGAAAGTTAACTGGGAAAGATGGAATTTAAGAGTTGGTTTTTGTCAAAGAGAAGGCCTTGTCATTCATGACGTTAAATTTAAAGATCAGGATAAAGAGCGAAAAATTGCTCACCGTTTATCAATTGCAGAACTAGTTATTCCCTATGGAGATCCAAGTCAAGGTGCCTATAGAAAAAATGCTTTCGATACTGGGGAATTTGGTTTAGGGAATTACACAAATTCCTTAACACTAGGTTGCGATTGTTTAGGTGAAATAGTTTATTTGGATGCAGCTGTTACCACACCAGATGGAACAATAAAAGAAATTCCAAATGCCATCTGTATGCATGAAGAAGATAATGGAATTTTGTGGAAACACGTTGACGCTGACGGTCATACCGAAGTAAGACGAGGTAGAAGATTTGTGGTCTCTTCAATCGTTACTGTCAATAACTATGAATACGGTTATTTCTGGTACTTCTACCAAGACGGAACAATTGAATTTGAAGCTAAATTAACCGGCATTGTTTTAACTGTCGCAGATGCCATAGGAAAAGATCACCCTTCCGCAACAGAATTAGAGCCAGGGTTGTGGGCTCCGTATCATCAACATATTTTGTGTGCTCGACTTGATTTAGATATTGATGGAGAAAAAAATAGTGTGCTCGAAGTTGAATCATTTGCACATCCACAAGGTGTTAAAAATCCTTATGGAGGAGCATACGAAACAAAAGAGACCTTATTTTCGAATGAAAAAGAATCTCAAAGAGTGATTGACCCATTTAGTGGAAGATATTGGAAAGTAGTTAATCCGCAAGTAAAAAACCATATGGATCACCCAGTTGGATATAAATTGATTCCGGGGCATACAACTTTTCCCTTAGCTCTGCCTGATTCCACAATTGGTAAAAAGGCAGCTTTTATGTATAAACATTTATGGGTCACAAAGAATCACGAAGCTGAAAAATACCCCGCTGGTGATTATCCTTTTCAACACCCAGGCGGTGCTGGGTTACCCGAATGGACCAAAGCAAACAGAAATATAGAAAATGAAGATGTAGTGCTCTGGTATGTGTTTGGCACAAATCACATTCCAAGAACTGAAGACTGGCCCGTGATGCCCGTTGAAAGAACTGGTTTTCATTTGAAACCAAGCGGTTTCTTTGCCAGAAGTCCTGGTATCGACGTAGCTCCCACAAAACCAAGTTGTCATTAATCTTAAATATTTTATTGTCAAATCATGATTTTTGTAGTTAAATAAACTTATGAAAACTGGTTACATGTATCATGAAATATTTGGTTGGCATGATACCGGTACTTTTGTTGGTGAAACTTCTGCTGATCCTGAAAAAGGGTTACAACCTTATTTAAATTATGAACATAGTGACACTAAACGAAGAATACATGAACTAATTGTTGTTTCAGGTTTAATTAAACATCTTGAACGAATTGAGCCAAGACATGCCACAGAGAAAGAATTATTAAGAGTTCATACACAAAGACATATTGATTTCATTAAGACTCAATCAGATTCCCGCTTAGGTGGAGATGCAGGTGATTTAACAACACCTTTTGGTAAAGGTGGTTACGAAATTGCTACTTTTGGAATTGGTGGAGTTTTAAATATGGTGGATGCCATTTGTACAAATAAAATCACTAATGGTTATGCACTCATTAGACCCCCTGGGCATCACGCTTTAGCTGATTTTGGAATGGGCTATTGCTTATTTGCTAACGGATCTTTGGGTGTAAAACACGCGCAAGAAATACATGGACTTAAAAAAATAGCTGTGGTGGATTGGGACGTTCACCATGGAAATGGTACGCAAGCAGTTTTTTATAATGATCCAAGCGTTTTGGCGATTTCAATACATCAAGACCGTCTCTATCCTCTGGATTCTGGTTTGAGAACCGAGCAAGGTGAAGGTAAAGGTTTTGGTACTTCACTTAATATTCCCCTGCCTGCAGGGGTGGGAAATGATGGTTATGAAAAAGTCTTTGATTCAGTAGTAATTCCGGCATTGCATAAATTTAAACCAGAACTGATTTTTGTTGCTTCGGGTTTTGATTCTTGTGTATATGACCCACTTGGTCGAATGCTATTAACAGCTAATGGTTACGCAAAATTAACTAAAAAACTGATGACTGCAGCAGATGAGCTTTGCGGGGGTAAAATATTGATGACACATGAAGGTGGCTACAACCCAATTTATTCCCCATTTTGTGGGCAAGCAGTTCTGCAAGAAATGTGCGGTAAATATTTACTTGATGACCCATTTGCAGCAAGTGTAGACTCGTACCCAGGACATAAGTTAACTGTTGATGAAGAAAAAGAAATTAGTGAAGCAGCTAAATTAGTTTTAGATATACCGTAACTAAATAGTTAAAATATTGTAAGTTTCTGGTCGTCTCGTTTCAAAGAATGGAAATAGTTCCAACCAATCTCTTCTTTGATCTAGATCTAAATCTGAAATTAGCACACTTCTTGTTTTAGAATCTGCTTGAACTAAAATTCTTCCGTATGGATCCGAAATAAAAGAGTGGCCGTAAAAACTGATACCACTCTCCACACCAATCCGATTTGGGGCTGCAATAAATAAACCATTTGCAATACCATGACTTCTCATAGTTGTTTGCCAAATATCTTTTGTATCAAAATCGGGATGATCTGGTTCTGAACCAATTGCTGTGGGATAAGTTAATAAATCAGAGCCAGCAAGAGCGTAAGCTCTGGCTAACTCAGGAAACCATTGATCCCAACAAGTGGGGGTTCCAAGTTGTAAGTCTTTGATCCTAGTAATTGGGGTTCCGTCTTCACCATTTGAAAAATAAGTATTTTCATAATAACCAGCTGTAACTGGAAGATGAGTTTTTCTTGTTCGCATCAACAAATCTCCATTAGCCGAAACTGTAATTGCCGTATTAAACCCAATTGCCTCTGGTGAATCCAATTCATCAGCAGATTCATATAAAGAAACAACAACATTCGTTTTTAAACTTTTAGCTACTTCTTTTGCAAAATTAATAGTTTCACCAGTTGTTAAATCCTCAGGAGCCCAGGTGGTTTCTTCACTTCGAGCAACCGTGCAGGCGTAGGGATTTAATGTTAACTCTTGAAACACAACCAAGTCAGGCTTTAATGGAGTTAAGATTTCTACACACTCAAATAGTTTTTCTTTTTGTAATTCCAAAGAACCATGCCACTGATCCTGAATAATACTTAACCTAAAAGGCTCTTTTTGCGGATTCTTTTTTCTAGCAGGTGAATCAAAAACTCGATCTAAAGAACTAATTAGTTCAAACTCACTATTTGATTTTGACACAAACCTAGATTAATCCATCAAAGAATATTTGAAAACTCTCACTTATTAGAAACAATAGAGATCATTTCATAGATCAAATGTGAAGCAGCTATCCCGGTGATTTCTGCGTGGTCATAGGCAGGAGCTACTTCTACTACATCTGCTCCAACCAGGTTTGTATCTTTCAATCCTCTGACAACCGCCAGTAGCTCGCGGGAAGTTAACCCTCCCATTTCTGGAGTTCCAGTTCCTGGAGCAAAGCCTGGATCAAGCACATCAATGTCAATTGAAATATAAACCGG
>JAEMSA010000022.1 GCA_016463095.1 Candidatus Nanopelagicales bacterium | reverse complement strand
GATACTTATGGCCGGTTCTTAATCAGAATGCGTGAAATGAATGAATCACTCAACATTGTTGAACAAGCTCTTACTCGCTTAAAACCAGGACCGGTAATGGTGGAAGACAAATCAATTGCTTGGCCAGCACAACTTGCACTAGGTGCCGATGGCTTAGGTAACTCTCTTGATCACATCAGAAAAATTATGGGTCAATCAATGGAATCTTTGATTCACCATTTCAAACTTGTTACCGAAGGATTTAAAGTACCTGCTGGCCAAGCCTATGTTGCAATTGAATCTCCTCGAGGAGAACTTGGTGCACTTGTAATTAGTGATGGAGGAACAAAACCTTATCGAGTTCATTTCCGTGACCCTTCTTTCAATAATTTGCAAGCAGTAGGTCCAATGGGTGAAGGTGGACAAATTTCAGACATCGTTGCCGCTGTTGCTTCAATTGATCCAGTAATGGGCGGTGTTGATCGATGAGTATTAAAACCATTACCGAAGAAGATATTAAAACTTTAGAAACATTGGCTGCTAAATATCCGGTAAGAAGATCTGCACTTTTACCGATGCTTCATTATGTGCAATCAATTCAAGGAATGGTTTCCCCAGCCGGTATTCAAGTTTGTGCCCGAGTTTTAGATTTAACTCCAGCTGAAGTTGCTGCAGTTGCAACTTTCTACACAATGTTTAAAAGATTTCCAATGGGTAAACATCACATTGGGGTCTGTACTAATACATTATGCGCCCTACTAGGTGGCGATGAATTATGGAAACAACTAACAGACATTTTGGGAATCGGTCACGATGAAACCACTGCCGATGGTTTGTTCACTTTGGAAAGAATTGAATGTCAAGCTGCTTGCACGGTTGCCCCAGTAGTAACTGTTAATTGGGAATTTATGGATTCAATGAATCCTAAAGCGGTAAGAGAATTGATTGAAAAATTGAAAATGGGAGCACCTGTGCAATCAACACGTGGTGTGCAAATTACCTCTATTGCGGAATCAGGAAAAGTATTAGCGGGAATTAATGACGGTAAATATGCTGAATCACCACTTGCTGATGATTCAATGCTGGCAGGTTTAAGAGTTGCTAAAGAAAGAAAAATGTCTGCACCAACTGGAAAAGGTGCAAAATAAAATGGCATTGACACCAGTACTCACTGCTCATTGGGATGATCCAAACTCATTTGAAATAACAAGTTATAAAAAACATGGCGGCTATGTTGCGTTAAAGAATTCCCTAAAAATGACTCCCGATGAAGTTATAGGAATAGTGAAAGATTCTGGTTTACGTGGACGTGGTGGCGCAGGATTTCCAACTGGAATGAAGTGGTCATTTGTGCCCCAAAATGACGGTAAAGCTCACTACTTAGTTGTTAACGCTGATGAATCAGAACCTGGTGCTTGTAAAGACATTCCTTTGATGTTGGCAAACCCACATTCATTAGTTGAAGGAATAGCAATTGGCTCATATGCAATTAGGGCTAACCATGCATTTATTTATATCCGTGGTGAAGTTCCACACGCAATAAGAAGAGTGATGAATGCGGTTGAACAAGCTTATGCAGATGGATTTTTGGGAAAAAATATTCAAGGTTCAGGTTTTAATTTAGATGTTGTTGTACACGCAGGTGCTGGTGCATATATCTGCGGAGAAGAAACCGCACTATTAGATTCATTAGAAGGCCGCCGCGGCCAACCAAGATTAAAGCCACCATTTCCTGCGGTAGCAGGACTTTATGCCTCTCCAACTGTTGTTAATAACGCGGAAACTTTAGCTAGTGTTCCTTCAATTATTTTGAACGGAGCTGACTGGTTTAAATCAATGGGAACAGAGAAATCACCTGGATTTAAATTGTTTGCAGTTTCAGGCCACGTAAAACGTCCCGGAATTTATGAAGCAGCACTAGGAACACCAATGAGTGAACTACTTGATTATGCCGGTGGCATGAGAAAAGGAAGTAAATTAAAGTTTTGGATTCCAGGTGGATCTTCAGTTCCTATGCTGACACCAGATCACATTGATATCCCAATGAGTTACGAAGATTTAAGTGCTGCCGGAACAATGCTTGGCACCGGAACTCCAATGATGTTTGATCACACCACAAGTGTGGTTAAAGCTGTAACCAGATGGCTTGAGTTTTATAAACATGAATCTTGTGGAAAGTGCACCCCCTGTCGTGAAGGAACTTATTGGATCACAGGTGTACTAGAAAAATTTGAACACGGTAAAGGAAAAGAAGAAGAACTGGAAGTTATTAATGATGTGTGCGGCCAAATTGCGGGCAGATCATTTTGTGCACTGGGTGATGCTGCGGCAACACCATTTCCTGGGGCAATGAAATATTTTGCAGAAGAATTTCGCCAGGCCACAAAAACTTCAGCCGATGCATCATTTCCACCTAGTGCTACCACAATTTTTGAGAAGGCAAGTGTGTAGATGACTTTAACTTCAGATAACAAACAAACAAATACAGAAAATTCCATCACCGCCACAATTGACGGAATTCAAGTACAAGTTCCTAAAGGAACACTAATAATTAGAGCTGCTGAACGGATGGGAACTTTTGTTCCTAGATTCTGCGATCATCCAGCCCTTGCACCAGTTGCTGCCTGTCGAATGTGTTTAGTTGAAATTGAAGGAATGCCTAAACCACAACCATCATGTGCCATTGCTTTAACTGAAGGAATGAACGTTAAAACACAAATGACATCCACCGTTGCCCAAGAAGCCCAAGCGGGCGTGATGGAATTTTTGTTAATTAACCACCCACTGGATTGTCCAGTGTGCGATAAAGGTGGCGAATGCCCATTACAAAACCAAGCAATGACAGCAGGTCGTGCTGAATCAAGATTTGATATTGAAAAAAGAACTTTTCCTAAACCAATAGAACTAAGCACAGAGATTTTGCTGGACAGAGAACGCTGCGTTGAATGTGCTCGTTGCACTAGATTTTCTGAAGAAATTGCTGGGGATCCATTTATTGAATTACTGGAACGTGGCGCTAAGCAACAAGTTGGTATTGCCACAGATGAACCGTTTAATTCTTATTTTTCAGGTAACACCGTTCAAATTTGTCCAGTAGGAGCATTAACTAGTTCTTCTTACAGATTTAGAGCCCGTCCATTTGATTTAGTTTCTGTTCCTACAACTTGTGAACATTGCGCAGCTGGTTGCTCACTAAGAACTGATTACCGCCGCGAAACAGTGATGAGAAGACTTGCTTGGGAAGATCCAGCTGTTAACGAAGACTGGAACTGTGACAAAGGTCGATTTGCTTTTGCTTACTTAAAAGAAAACAGATTAACTCAACCAAAAGTTAGAACCAAAAATGGCAACCAAGTTGACGCACTTTGGCCAGATGCAATCGACTTTGCTGCTAAAGGCATATTGCAAGCTAAAGGTAAAGTTGGGGTTTTGCTGGGCGGTCGTTTGACCATGGAAGATGCTTATGCTTATTCAAAATTTGCTCGCCTTGCCTTAGCAACTAACGATATTGATTTTAGAAATAGAGTTAACAGTGAAGAGGAACAAGATTTTCTAGGAAGCGTTGTTGCTGGATCTGGTGGAAGTGTTACCTATGCAGATTTAGAAAAAGCACAAAATGTAGTTTTAGTTAACTTTGAACCAGAAGAAGAATCACCAATTATTTTCTTACGTTTAAGAAAAGCTGCGCAAAAAGGTAATTTAAAGGTAACTGCAATTGCACCATATTTGACTCGCTCGTTAGAAAAAATAAATGCTGAAGTCGTGGCAACCAAACCTGGCGATGAAGCAAAAGTACTCCGAGGACTAAAAATTGCGCAAGAGTCAATAATTTTAGTTGGCGAAAGAGCCGCCGCAACGCCTGGAACTTTAAGTGCCGTAATTGAAATTGCAGAAAAAACAAATTCAAAACTTTCCTGGATTCCAAGAAGAGCCGGTGAAAGAGGAGCAGTTGAAATAGGGGCGCTGCCAAACTTGTTACCTGGAGGAAGACCAGTAACTGAAGTAAGTGCGCGCAATGATGTTGCTGCAATTTGGGGAGTTAACGGATCAGACATTCCTAATAAGCCGGGAAGAAATCATTCTGAAATTATTCAAGCAGCCCTAAGTGGCGAAATAAAAGCGCTTGTCATTGCAGGTCTTGATGTTATGGATGCTCCAGATCCTCAAGCATTAGGTCAAGCCATCAACGCAGTTGATTTTGTAATCACCTTAGGTATTCAAGAAAATTCATTGACTAGATATGCAAATGTTTCATTACCAGTTGCTCCAGTAACCGAAAAATCTGGAACATTTATTAACTGGGAAGGTAGACCCCGACCATTTGGAAGGGCGATAACTTCAACTAATGCACTAACCGATGCGCGTGTTTTAGCAATGATGGCAGAAAGTTTAGGACTTGATTTTGGATTGCAGACAATTGAAGAATTAAGACAAGAGCTTTCATCATTTGGTAGCTGGAATGGTAAGAAATTAGATAAACCAAGTGTTGCCTCAATTGGTGCTGCAAATGTTTCAGTTGGTTCCGCAATTTTGTCCACTTGGAATTTATTACTTGATGACGGTGCTTTACAAAAAGGTGAAGAACATTTAGCGGGCACTCAAAGACCAGTTGTTGCGCATTTAAGTGCCAAAACTGCTGCAGAAAATAATTTGGAATCAGGCGATAAAGTAACAATCTCAAATTCGCGAGGTTCAATAATAATTAAGTTGGAAATTATTGAAATGGTTAATGATGTTGTATGGATTCCATCAAATAATCATGACAGCAAAGTTAAATCAAAACTTGGCGCCAAAGAGGGCGATGTTGTAACAATTCAAAAGGGAAGTTTCTAATGAGAATCTTGCCCAACGTTGAATTGGCTGCTTTTGGAATTGATCCTTGGTGGGTAACACTTATTAAAGTAGTGGCAGTTTTTGTCACACTTGTGCTTATGACTCTCTTAGCAATTTGGGGTGAACGAAGAATTGTAGCTCGTATGCAGATGCGAGTTGGACCTAACAGAGTTGGCCCAGGAGGATCACTAATTGGCTTAATGGATGGAGTGAAACTTGCACTCAAAGAAGACATAATTCCATTTACTGTTGATCGCGTTGTTTATATTTTGGCGCCAATAATTTCTGCCACAACTGCATTTATGACTTTTGCAGTTATTCCATTTGGTCCAGAAGTTTCATTCTTTGGAGTAATTACCCCACTACAATTAACAGATTTTCCAGTAAGTGTTCTCTATGTATTAGCAATTGCCAGCGTTGGTATTTATGGCATTGTGCTGGCAGGTTGGTCATCTGGATCTACTTATGCATTGCTAGGTGGGCTTAGATCTTCAGCTCAAATGGTTTCTTACGAAATAGCAATGGGACTTTCTTTTGTAGCTGTATTTCTTTATGCAGGAAGTATGAGTACATCTCAAATTGTTGCTGCCCAGGAAAGAACTTGGTACATCTTGTTATTACTGCCCTCATTTTTGATTTACGTAATTTCAATGGTTGGAGAAACTAACCGTGCCCCATTTGATTTACCCGAAGCAGAAGGTGAATTAGTTGGCGGTTTTCACACCGAATACAGTTCATTAAAATTTGCATTATTTTTTCTAGCTGAATACATAAACATGGTTACAGTTTCAGCTTTAGCTACCACTTTGTTTTTGGGAGGATGGAGAGCACCGTTTCCTATTTCATTGATTCCAGGAGTAAACGAAGGCTGGATTCCATTAATTTGGTTCTTTAGTAAAATTGCAGTTTTCATCTTTGTATTTATTTGGATTCGAGGCACACTGCCTAGATTCAGATATGACCAATTCATGAATTTGGGTTGGAAAATTTTAATTCCTTCTTCATTGGCTTGGATCTCAATTGTGGCAATCACCCGTGGATTAAGAAATTCACTTGATCTGCCCACAGGTCAAACCATTGCCCTGTTGGGGTTGCCGCTAATCGCTGTTGCTTTGGCAGTATTTGTTGCAGACTGGCGTAAAGCAAATGCTGAAATTCAAAGAGAAGAAGAAGTATTTGTAATAAAAGAAATTAATCCTTTTGCTGGTGGACATCCTGTGCCACCACTACCTGGACAAGTTTTAGTAGAACCAACTGATCTCAAACAAAGGATATTAAATGGCTGAACTACCGCAAATGATGAGAGCTTTTGGTGTCACATTTCTGTCAATGTTTAGAAAAGTTACCACCGAACAATACCCAGAAGTAAAAGTTCCCACTCAAGAAAGATTTCACGGCAAACATCAATTGAATCGTCATCCTGATGGTTTGGAGAAATGTGTTGGTTGCGAACTTTGTGCATGGGCATGCCCAGCTGATGCAATTTATGTTGAAGGTGCTTCAAATGAAGAAGGCGACAGATTTTCTCCGGGGGAGCGCTATGGACGTGTCTACCAAATTAATTATTTGCGTTGCATTGGTTGCGGACTTTGCATAGAAGCTTGTCCAACTAGAGCATTAACCATGACAAATGAATATGAATTAGCTGACAACTCCAGAACAAAACTAATTTATGAAAAAGAAGATTTGTTAGCCCCCATTCAACCAGGAATGGTTCAACCACCCCATTCGATGATTGATGATTTTGTGGCACAAGATTATTACGACGGAAAAGTAACAGGGGCCTCTGCTGAACAATTTGCTGAAGTTGAATTAATTAAACAAAAAAACCAAGGTATTTAAGTAAATGATTCCGTCCCTACTTAAATTAGCTGAAGTTTCAACACCAGGTGCTATTTCATTTGAGCCGTTAGTGTTTTGGCTTTGTGGTGGATTAGCAGTTATTGGTGCAATTGGAATGTTGGTTTCACATAAAGCAGTTCATAGTGCATTATGGGTGGCTTTAACTATGATTAATTTGGCTGTTTTATATGCGTTGCAATCCGCACCTTTTTTAGGTGTTGCCCAAGTTGTGGTCTACACCGGAGCAGTGATGATGCTTTTCTTATTCGTCTTAATGATTGTTGGCGTGGACGCGGCGGACTCTTTAGTTGAAACAATAAAAGGCCAACGAAGGATTGCGATTCTGGCCGGTGTGATTTTGGTTGTGGCCCTTGTGATTTTGCTAGGTAACTCTTTCTCAATTCAAACAGCAGATCTAGTAAATGCTGATTCTGCTTATGGTGGAAACGTGCAAGGAATCGCTGCATTGCTGTTTGGTAAATATGTTTTGATTTTTGAATTAACTTCCGCACTTTTGATTACCGCAGCTGTTGGAGCCATGGTGTTAGCACATAAAGAAAGAACGGCACCTAAGAAAACTCAAGCAATGTTGGCTCGTGAATTATTTGCCAGTGGCACTTATCAAGGACCATTGCCCACTCCAGGTGTTTATGCCAGACATAACTCAGTTGATACCCCGGCACTATTGCCAGATGGATCTGTTTCAGAAATTTCATTACCAGGACCAATTGTGGCACGAGGCGTAGTGAAAAAAATTAATCAATCAGATTTAGATGGAGTACAAATAATTTCTGAAGGCTTAGGACTAGTTGCTAGTGAGAACGAAGAAGGCGACAAATGAACCCAAACGCCTACTTAGTTTTATCAGGAATTATTTTTTCAATCGGAGCAATTGGGGTATTGCTACGACGAAATGCCATCGTGGCCTTTATGTCCGTTGAGTTAATGCTCAACGCAGCCAACCTTGCATTTGTAACTGGTTCCAGAGTGTGGGGAACGCTTGATGGGCAAACCGCAGCGTTTTTTGTGATGGTTGTGGCAGCAGCAGAAGTTGTTGTTGGTTTAGCAATCATTATCACAATTTTTAGAACCAGAAATTCAGCTTCAGTAGATGAAGCAAGTTTGCTTCGTTGGTAATAAGAAAAGGAACAAAGTGATAGCCGCTGTAATTGCACTGCCAGCACTAAGTGCTGCCGTGTTGCTATCTTTTGGAAACAGAACCAATAAATTTGGTCCATGGTTGGCAATCTTTGCCTCAACTGGATCTTTTTTAATCGGGTTATGGCATTTCTTACAAATGGTGGCAAGACCAGCAGAAGAAAGACCAGCATTAACCACCGTTTATGAATGGTTATCAGTTCCGGCAGCAGGTTTCAAAATTAACTTCGCTTTGCAATTAGATCAATTATCTATATCTTTTGTTTTACTCATTACTTTTGTGGGAACATTAATTCATATTTATTCACTGGGCTATATGTCACATGATGAAAATCCAAGAAGATTCTTTGCGTATTTGAACCTATTTGTTGCAGCAATGTTGTTACTTGTTTTAGCTGATAACTATTTATTGCTTTATGTTGGCTGGGAAGGCGTTGGGTTAGCTTCTTATTTATTAATTGGTTTTTGGCAACATAAACCAACAGCTGCGGTCGCAGCAAAAAAAGCCTTCGTGGCAAATCGTGTCGGAGATTTTGGGTTATCACTTGCCATCATGACAATGTTTATTGTTTTTGGTTCAGTGTCATTTAGTGATGTAAATAGTGGAATAGTTGGTGCACCTGCTTGGGTTTCACTAACTCTTGGTTTACTGCTTTTACTTGCTGCTTGTGGTAAGTCGGCACAATTCCCCTTGCAGTCCTGGTTACTTGATGCCATGGAAGGACCAACTCCAGTTTCAGCTCTTATTCATGCCGCCACCATGGTTACTGCGGGTGTTTATTTAATTGTGCGAAGCGCTTCTATATTTAATGCCAGTGAAATTGCTCAAACTGCAGTAGTCATAACTGGTGCAATTTCATTATTGATGGGTGCAATTATTGGTGCTGCCAAAGATGACATCAAAAAATCTTTAGCGGGATCAACCATGAGTCAAATTGGTTACATGGTTTTGGCAGCTGGTTTAGGACCAATTGGTTATGTGTTTGCCATCTTGCATTTAATAACTCACGGTTTCTTTAAAGCAGTGATGTTTCTTGGGGCAGGTTCAGTTATGCATGCCACAAATGACAATGTTGATATGCGACGTTACGGCGGTTTACCTAAAGTGATGTTCTTTACAACTATTACTTTCTTTATTGGTTACTTAGCAATCATTGGGGTCCCACCGTTTGCTGGTTTTTATTCAAAAGATCACATCATCGAAGCCGCGTTGAGTCATTCGTGGTGGGCAGGTGCTGCAGTTTTGTTTGGAGCAGGATTAACTGCTTTTTATATGACCAGAATGATGATGATGACTTTTGTTTCCAAATCACGTTGGCACGAAGATGTTCATCCACACGAATCACCACTTTCAATGATTTTGCCCATGATTGTGTTATCAGTGGGAGCTGCAACCATGGGAATTCTTTTAACTCGAAATCACGTATTTGAGCATTGGTTAGAACCAATCACAGGGTTTGTTGAACCAGAACCACCTTTACCAATACAAACCATCACCACAATTACTCTGAGCGTGGTAGCAATTGGTGTACTTATAGGTATTTGGCAAAACATAAAAATTGCTAAAGTTGCACCCGTCAAGGTTTCATTTGTTGTTAAAGCCGCTCGTAAAGATCTTTACGGTGATGTCTTGAATGAAACACTATTGATGCGACCTGGTCAAGGTTTAACAAAATCACTAAATATTTTTGATAACGCTGTGGTAGATGGATCTGTTAACGGTTTGGGATTATTTGTTAGTGGTATTTCTGCCAGGTTAAGAAGAAGTGAAACTGGTTATGTTCGATCTTATGCAATGTCAATAGTTTTAGGAACAGCCTTATTGGTTATAGCACTTTTGATGGTGAGAATTTAAATGAATTTTCCTTGGTTATTAATAGTGTTATTAACTCCACTAATTGGTACCGTCTTATTATTTGTCCCAAAAAGATTTGTGCCATTTAGTGATCAGCAAATTGCGTTATATTCATCTCTAATAACATTACTCTTTGTAATCGTTATTGCCTTACAATTTGATATCTCTTCAAGTGCCACCACCCAGTTTGATATTGCTTTTGATTGGATTCCAGTATTTGGAATCACCTTCCACCTTGGATTAACAGGAATTTCCTTAGTGCTTGTTGGATTAACAGCGGTCTTAACACCCATAGTTTTGCTTGCCACAGAATATGAAGTTCAAAAGAAAAATAAAGAATTTTTAATGTGGATATTAGTAACTCAAGCAAGTGCTTTAGCAGTATTTTTAGCAAGAGATTTGTTTTTATTCTACGTAGTTTTTGAAGCAATGCTAATTCCCATATTTTTCTTGGTGGGAAGATTTGGTGGTCCCAAAAAGGGCGCTGCTGCACTTAAGTTCATTTTGTTTGGTTTAGCTGGCGGACTTGTTATGTTGGCTGCGTTAATTTGGTTGTACTTTGTGGCAGTAAATCAACTTGGTCGAGGCACTTTCTCAATTACTGCATTAAGTAATGAATTGAAGTTAGATGCCTGGACTGAAAGATGGTTGTTCTTAGGATTCTTTTTTGCTTTTGCCCTAAAAGCACCAATGATTCCAGGACACACTTGGTTACCTGATACAGCAGAGCAAGCAACTCCAGGAACTTCCACAATGTTAATTGGCATATTGGATAAAGTTGGAACTTATGGAATGTTGGCTATTTTGTTACCTATATTTCCAAATGCATCAATAGAGTTTGCACCCGTAATTATTGGTTTTGCAGCTTTAGGAATTATTTATGGGGCACTTATCGCAATTGCGCAAAAAAATATCAAAAGAACTTTCGCCTACATATCCATTTCCCATTTTGGATTTATTGTGATGGGAATTTTCTCCTTCACCAGTATTGGGATGATCGGTTCAGTTATTTATATGGTTGCCCACGGCTTATCAACGGCAGGTTTATTTTTGACCGTAGGTTATCTAATACGACAAAAAGAAAACTCTTTGATTAGTAATTTTGGTGGTGTTACCAAAGCTGCACCTGTCATGACTGGGCTTTTTCTGATTGCGTGTTTGTCTTCCATTGCTTTGCCGGGCATGGCCGGCTTTGTTGCTGAATTCATGGTGTTAACCGGAACTTTCCAAAAATATAAAATTCCCGCAATTATTGCCACCTTGGCAATAATTTTAGCTGCCATTTATATGCTGTGGTTATATCAAAGAGTATTTACCGGAACTGAAACAAAAGAATCTAGCAACATTATTGATCTGAATAGAAAACAAATTTTAGCGCTATCACCACTTGTAGCCTTGACATTGTTATTTGGATTTTATCCAGCACCTATCATTAAAATTTCTGAATCTACAATTGCTTACACAATGACACTAGTCGGGGCAACTGATCCGCAACCAATGATTAAAAAAGCGGTGAACCAATGATCCAAACAGTGTTGAATACAATTCCAACACCTAGTTTTGAATACGCTTTACTTTCACCAATTTTGGTGATGTTTTTGGCCGCCTGTTTAGGGGTTTTAGTCGAAGCGTTCTTGCCTAATGAAAAAAGAAGATTTGCGCATTTAATAATTGTTTTCACAGCTATTTTGTTTGCTTTTTTTGCGGTGGTATTGCAATCAGGTCCTAACGGAAGAGCGTTGGTGGCAAATGGAACGGTGGCACTTGATGGACCGGGTTGGATATTGCAAGGCACAATTCTTTTGGTGGCAGCGTTAAGTGCTTTGTTGTTTGCGGAATCAAAGATTGATCCTTTGGGCGATGCATTTGCCGCTAGGGCTTCAACTTTGCCTGGAGGCGAAGAAGAGAAAATAGCAACCAAATTAGGTTGGGCGCAAACAGAAATTTGGCCACTTTTTTCTTTCGCTATTTCAGGAATGCTGCTATTTGTTACCGCTAATGATTTGTTAGTGCTGTTTGTCGCTTTAGAAGTAATGAGTTTGCCACTTTATTTATTGGCAGGTTTAGCAAGACGTCGTAGATTACTCAGTCAAGAAGCTGCCTTAAAATATTTTATTTTAGGTGCCTTAGCAAGCGCAATTCTTCTTTTTGGTAGCGCTTTAACTTACGCTTACACTGGTTCACTGGAATTTGGTCAAATATCTAATGGAATTAGTTCGGCAAATAATTCACCAGGATTATTAACTGCAGCTATTGCTTTGGTAGCAGTTGGAATGTTGTTCAAAGTTGGAGCAGTTCCCTTTCATCAATGGGTGCCAGATGTTTACACAGGATCACCAACGCCAGTTACTTCCTTTATGGCAGGTGCTGTGAAAGTGGCAGCATTTGGTGGTTTGTTAAGAGTTTTCTACGTTGCATTTGGTGCATTGGTTTGGGATTGGCGTCCATTGATCTGGGTTGTTGCTGGTTTAACCATGGTGGTGGGAAGTGTTATTGCACTGGCGCAATCAGACTTCAAGCGAATGCTGGCCTATTCCTCCGTATCAAACGGTGGATTTATTTTGGTAGGTTTTTCAGCAACTAGTAGACCTGCAATTGCTGCGGTACTGATTTATTTGATTGCATACGCATTTGCAACCGTGGGAGCTTTTGCTTTATTAACTTTAATTAGAGAACAAGCAGGAGAAAGTTCGACTTTAATTCGTTGGAAAGGGTTAGGGAAGAAATCTCCTGTAGTGGCAGGCTTAATGTCACTATTTATGTTGTCGTTTGCAGGAATTCCTTTAACCAGCGGATTCACAGCCAAGTTCGGTGTTTTCACAGCTGCCATCTCAGGTGGTGCAACTGCATTAGTGCTTGTTGGAGTTATTGCAAGTGCGATTGCTGCAGTGTTTTACATCCGGGTAATCATTTTGATGTTTTTTAGTGAACCTATACCTGAAGGACCTTTTGTGGTTGTACCAAGTATTTTCACCACCATCGCGATTACTGCTAGTGCTGTGGTCACAATTATTCTGGGATTATTCCCACAGGTTGTCATAGATTTAATAAGTTCAGCGTCAGTGTTTTTGAGATGAGTAAAGTCAATATCCCTGAAATATTCATTGGTGATGAAAAATTAAGAGATTTCTTATCTCAAGGAATTAAAAGAACCGAAGAATTCTTAGAAATAGAATCTGCTTCACCATATAGTCCGTTAACAGAAATTACCCAACATTTATTGCTTGCTGGGGGAAAACGAATACGTCCAGTGTTGGTTTTCCTTTCTTCACAATTTGGTAAACCTGACATCAATCGTTTAGCTAAAGTTGCAGCAGCAATTGAATTTATACACGTAGCCACTCTTTATCACGATGATGTTATGGACGAAGCCTTGTTAAGGCGCGGGGTGGAATCAGCAAATGCAAAATTTGGAAATACAAATGCGATTTTGGCTGGCGACTTTCTTTTTTCCAGAGCCTCAGCAATCGCTGCTGAATTAGGACCTCACGTGGTAACAACTTTGGCCGACACTTTGTCTGTTTTGTGCGAAGGCCAAATTCGTGAAGCAATGGGCGCAGGAACCAGTGATCCCATTAATCATTACTTAGAAGTATTGAAACAAAAAACGGGTTCATTAATTCAAACATCTGCAGCACTCGGGGCATATCTCTCAGGTGCAGACGATGTGGTTTCAGCAGCGTTAAGTAATTATGCGCAAAATATTGGATTAGCATTCCAAATTTCAGATGACATTCTTGATTTGAAAGGTGATTCTGCAAAATCCGGAAAAACTATTGGCAAAGACTTATTGGAAGGCATCCATACTTTACCTGTGCTATCAGCGCTGCCGTTAGATCACGATGGAAGTTTGAAACAATTACTAATTGAGGTAAGAAAAAATCCAGATCTAATTCAAACCACAATTGATAAAGTAACATCTTTAGGTGGTTTTGAAGTAGCTGCATTACATTTAGAAAGCCTTATTGATCAAGCAATGACCTCGCTAGGTTCTGTGCCGCAAGGAAGTGCCCGCGACGCACTTGTGCAATTTGCTGAATGGTTAATTAAACGTAATAATTAGTTTTTGTTATTTTGATAACTTTTAATTGCATCATAACTAAATACAGAAACTGCTAACCACACAATCATGAAGCCAGTCCACCTAGCACTACTCATGGGTTCATTAAAAGCTATATATCCAATTAAGAATTGCAAGATAGGCCCTAAGGCTTGAAGTAAACCAATTACAACTAATGGAATCCTGACAACTGCTGTTCCAAATAATAATAACGGAATTACGGTCACAATTCCTGCAGTTGCAAGCCAAAAACTATGTGTAGCATCTTGATTCACAAAACTTAATTCATTCTTACTATCTAAGTAAAACAAGAAAACTGAAAAAAATGGAGTCAGCAGTAAAGTCTCAATAGTCAAACTAGGAATGGCATTTACATTAGCCATTTTTTTAACTAATCCATAAAAACCAAAGGAAAAAGCTAAGCTAAGAGCTATATATGGTGGATTACCTAAAGTTAAAGTTAAAAAGGAAACAGCAATAAAAGTTAATCCGACCGCAACTTTTTGTAAGGATCTGAGTTTTTCCTTCAACACAATTACTCCTAGAGCAACTGATACTAGGGGGTTGATGAAATAGCCAAGCGAGGTTTCAATTATGTGGCCATTATTAACCGCCCAAATAAATACACCCCAATTAATAGTTATAAGAATTGAGGCAAAGAAAATAAGTAACATTTTTTGTTTATCAAAAAAAGTAGCTTTTACTTCAACCATCAAATTTCTAAAGTAAACAATGACCAATAGCAACCCAAAGGACCACACAACTCGGTGAGCCAGAATCTCTGGGGCAGAGGCAGGTTTAAGTAGTTGCCAATAAAGCGGAATTACTCCCCAAATTAAGTAGGCACCAACACCAGCTAAAAGCCCGGAGTTGTACCGAGACTTTTGTTCTGCTTCATTCAAGCTAGTCACATTTTCTAAAACCTAGAGGACTAATAACAGGTTTAAGTCTAGACAACGTCTTGTTTCTATTTACTCAAGGCCAGAACTGGGGTGTGAAGTGGCGAAAATTCTAATTATCCGATACAAATAAATATAGACATTTTCTCAGGAAAGGAAAGTTAGACATCATGCGTCGTTCAACCAATACCTTGAAGACAATTTTCTTGCTTGGTTTTCTGGGACTTTTTGTGATGATTCTTGCTAGCTGGTTTGGCGGATCAACAGGTATTTGGTTTGGTTTAATTTTTGCAATCGGGATTAATGGTTTTGCATATTTTTATTCGGATCGTTTAGCACTCAAAGCAATGAGGGCTTATCAAGTCACACCACAAAGTTCACCCGTTTTATACAAAATTGTTAGCGATTTAGCAACTCAAGCAAATCAACCAATGCCGCGGGTTTACTTATCTCCTACCGCCTCACCTAATGCTTTTGCCACTGGCAGAAACCCTCAAAATTCAGCGGTATGTGCCACCGAAGGAATTATGAATTTATTAACCGAAAGCGAATTAAGAGGTGTCATCGGGCATGAACTCTCACATGTTTATAACAGAGATATTTTGACAGCTTCGGTTGCCGCAACTATGGCAAGTGTGATGATGAGTATGGTGCAATTCTTTTGGTTATTTGGGGGCAGAGATTCTCAAAGATCAAATCCGATTGGTTCAATTTTCTTAATGATAATTGGCCCTATGGCAGCAACCATGTTGCAATTGGCGATTGGTAGATCAAGAGAATTTGCAGCTGATGAAGATGGTGCAATCTTGACTAGAGACCCTTTAGCACTAGCTAGTGCTTTAAAGAAAATTGATGCAGGAATTTCAAATGCTCCGATGAGACCAACTTCAGATATGGAAACAGCGTCTTCAATGATGATTGCTCATCCATTTCGAGGAAGTTCTATGGCTAAATTATTTTCAACACATCCACCAACTCAAGAACGTGTAAAAAGATTGGAACAGATGGCACAACAGATGGGGCAGTCTTCTTAAAACCTTAAGCACCGTATGATTACCAAAGTACTAAATCAAGGTAGCTTGCCCGAGTGGCCAAAGGGAGCAGACTGTAAATCTGCCGGTTCACGCCTACAGTGGTTCAAATCCACTAGCTACCACGCTTAAGGTCAATGCAATTCTCAATAAGGTTGAGTCCACTGCTTGGTATTTCTATTATGAATTACTAAATTCTCTGAGTGAATTTAGTAATTGATTG
>JAEMSA010000042.1:431-4798 GCA_016463095.1 Candidatus Nanopelagicales bacterium | reverse complement strand
CTCCTAAACGAGCACCAACCCAATAACTCATCTCACCCCACAAAGTGGCATCGGCGTCATAAACACCAAAAAGGGTGGTGATTCTTTTACTCAACTTATTTACCTCTTTATTGTTATCTACTATTCACTATTCTAATAAAGACTTAAAAGTCTGGCAATTTATTAAATTCTGTTTGCTTTCTTAAGTTTTTCAACCACTTGATCGTGTGGCAGTGCATAACTTGTATGACCATTTCGACCGGTGACGTCTTTATTTACTACAAGTGCATTTACCACTGCTTCTTCAACAGCTTGCACAGTTGCTGCATAAAAAGCATCCATTCGTCCCCATTGAATTGATTTCATTTGGTCGTAATCTTTATCTGTTACTTCACTAGTTGGAAAACCACTAATGAGAGCACCTTCATTTGCGGTTGAAAAAGCTAAGAAAATATCACCTGAGAAATGACTTCCGGTAGTTCCGGTTCTTGCTAAACCAAGGGGAACTCTTTTTGCTAATGCTTTACATTGTGCTGGCAGCAGTGGTGCGTTGGTGGCAATAATGCAAATTACTGAACCTGCCCCACTTGGTGCTTTTGCATTTATTTGATCTTGTAAAAACCAATCAGTATCACTTAAAGGATTTGGTTTATCAAGATCTGACATAGGAACTCCAGCAATTGCTAATTCGTGTCTGGAACCAAAATTTGCTTGCACAAATGCTGCTACTACATATTCATCTTTCCCATATTTAACAATTCGAGAAGATGATCCATTGCCACCTTTAAATTCATAACAATTCATGCCGGTGCCACCACCAACGGAACCTTCATCAATTAATCCAGATTTGGCGGTATTGATTGCAGTTATGGCATGTTCTGTTTTTACATGAGGACCGTTAATATCGTTTAAATATCCATCCCAAGTTTCTGCCACTACTGGTAATAACCATTGTGCAGCCAATCTTGGTTTGTTTTGGTTAATCCAATCAATAACTCCGCGATGAACTGTTCCTACTGCGTGAGTATTAGTGATCATTACTGGCATTGCAATTGCGCCAGTTTCTTCAATCCAAATACTTCCGGTCATTTCTCCGTTGCCATTTAAAGAATAAAATCCAGCAGCACAAGCTATTCCTATTTTGTCTTTACCTCTAGGTAAAATTGCTGTTACACCTGTTTTAACATTTTCTGGTGAATCAATAGTTACGTACCCAACTTCTACTCCGGGCACATCGGTGATCGAATTGTTTTTGCCGGGGGTTCCTGGAAATGGAATACCTAGCCCACGTGCTCGTTTATGCCCGCTTGCTGAAGTTAATGACATTTCAAAAATTCTCCTCAGGGCTAATACTTACTCATAGAACTATTTCTGGCAAGGCCGACTGATGTTCTTGACTCAAGTCCTCATCAGGAGTTGCATAGGTTCAAACCTTAGGGAGGGTTAAATGAGTTCTTATAAACAAGAGCTTTCTAGAGAACTATCACTTCGCCAAAACATCCTGATCACACTTTCTGCAGTTACCCCTGCATCAAGTGTTTTCATTATTGTTCCAGCAGTTTTACTTGCTGTTGGTGGAGCTTCAGTTATGGCAATGGCATTGGGTGGATTAGTGGCACTCTTTGTTGGTATGTGTTACGCAGAACTTTCTGCACGCTATCCAATTTCTGGTGGTGAATACACTTGGGCCGCTCGCATACTTGGAAAACCAATAGGTTTTGCAGTTATGTTATTAACACTTGTCACAGGTGTTTTGATCATTGCAGTGGTTGCGCTAGGAACTGGTTTATATCTTGGGGTAGCAGTTTCAGGATTATCAGGTAGCGAAGTAGGACTAGTAGTAATTGTGTTGTCCACAATTGTTGCTGCTCTTCGCATCAAAACAAACGCTTGGGTAACAGGTTTGTTTTTGGCAGTGGAATTGTTAGCAATAGCAATTTTCACAATTTTAGGTTTCATTAACATTTCTCGTCCGATCAGCACTTTCTGGACACCAGAGGCCCTTGGGTCTTCTGGCATGATGGAAGGCGTTTCTTTGGGACTAGTTGTTTCCACAATTGCGGTGGCCTTATTTGCTTATAACGGATATGGTCAAGCAGTTTATTACGCTGAAGAAACAAAGGGTGCAACTAAAAACATCGGTAGGGCAATCATGATTTCCTTAGGTGTTGCCGTAGTTGTAGAAATAGTTCCTTTGATGGCAGTTGTTCTTGGTACCGGATCGTTAGAGAAATTGTTAGCTGATCCTGCCCCAATGAATTACTTCCTAATTGAGCGTGGTGGCGAAACTGTTAACACCCTCGTGAGCTTAGGTATTGCGATTGCAATTATTAATGCTGTTATCGCAATCATCATTCAAATGGCTCGCTTAATGTTCTCAGCATCTAGAGATGGTTCTTTCCCAGATGTAATTGGTAAACCAATGGGAAGCATCAATGCTAAATACCAAACACCTGTTGTTGCTACAGCAGTAGTTGGTATTGCTTCAGTATTGGTGGGAGCATTTGTGCCCTTTAGTTTGCTAATTCTTGCCAGCGGTGCTTCTTTGATTGTGATTTATGCAATCGTGGCAGTAGCAGCTTTGCGAGTTAGAAGCATGGGTTCAAGTCACCAAGATGCATACACAATGCCATTTTGGCCACTTCCTCCAATCATTGTGATTGTGGCAATTATCTACATCGCCTACCAAGGTGTGTTAGCTGATTCCCGACCACTAATGATTGCAGTTGGCACAATGTTGGTGGGAGTTGTTTATTACTACATCTACATTAACTCTCGCACTGATTCACGTTGGACTCTTCCAGAAGCCCTTCATGATCACAACGATTAATTAAATAATTAATCAAAGTAAGGGGCCGGTTAATACCGGCCCCTTACTTATTTGTTCATAAAAGTAATTTTTTGAATCTTGTTGTCTTTTTCAGGACTCATCTGTACTTCAACAAAAATAGAACCCTTTGAGCCTTTCAGCTCAGCCTTAGCTGTAGCTGGGGAATCTGACTTAATGTCCTTGACCTTAAATTTGCCTAGTTTTGTGTTAACTTTTTTGAATTCTTTTACTCTGTCTGCTCTGGGTTTATCCATATCAACATTCATGGCAAAGTTCTTATCAGCAATATTTTCATCCCATTTGTTCAATAAGCCGACTACTGTTTCCACAGCTTTTTGGGTTGATTTCCAAATATCTAGCTCTTTAGTGGCTGGCAAGGCTTTTACTTCAACCACTATTTTGTTCATTACTTCTGTGGCTAATTCATTCATTGGTGCATAAGTTAAATTACCTAACGCAATAACACCGTATCCAGATTGTGGATGCCAACGCATGTGAGATCCAAAGCCTGGATATCCCCCAGAATGGGACACAAATCTTCCCAATAAAGAATCCTCATCAATAAATAAACCAAAGCCATAGCTGGTGGTAATTGTTTTAACTTTCTTCAAATTCTTGTCTTTCAACATCACAGTTGAAATATGTCGTTGTGGTTCTTGCATTTCTCTCACACTTGAAATCTTTAATACTGATTTTGTCTTTATTTTCCAAGCAGA
Source organism: Candidatus Nanopelagicales bacterium (assembly GCA_016463095.1). GTDB lineage: Bacteria > Actinomycetota > Actinomycetes > S36-B12 > UBA5976 > ATZT02. Next base: position 1,273 of record JAEMSA010000042.1, on the reverse strand, counting down.
TTGGAAGTGAGCTACCCAAGAAACAAGATCATTTATGGAACTTGAAATTCCACCCATAGCACTAAAAGATCCAGGAAGAGTAATTGCTTGCAAAGTTAATCCTTTGTCATACTTGGCATAGCCATCTACTTTGTCTGTCTTTTTTGGTTCTCTTTCATCAAAGGTTGTTACTTTCATTTGCAGTTCATTAAAGATTTCTTTCTTAATAAAGTCGAAATAATCAACTCCACTTGCCATAGTTACCACTCTGCCCAATAGGGCATAACCAAGATTTGAATACTCAAAACCAGTTTTAGCTTCTCTGGCAAAACTTATTCCTTTAGAAACTAGATTTTCAAAATCTTCATAAGACATTTCTTCTTGACGATCTCCCCAAGGATCATCAGTTGGAAAACCTGCACCCATGGTTAATAAATCTCTTAAAAGGATTTCAGAACTGTTTTCTGGCAAGCCAAGGTTTTTAGTCCAGGGTAAATATTTAGTTATTGGATCATCGAGTCTTAATAACCCTCTATCTCTTAAAAGCAATATCGCTGTGGCGGTAAAACTTTTAGTCATAGAAGCTATACGAAAGACACTGTTTCCATCAGGAACCTTTTTGGATTTTAAAGTAATTTCTCCTACGCCAAATACATTTATTAGTTTTCCATCTTTGATAAGGCCTAAAGCAATACCAGGTATCTTTTTATCTACCTGGTATCGCTTAATGGTCTTAGTTATAAATTTGGCTAATTTCTCATTCTTCATGAATCAAAGTCTCTCATTAGTTGGATAGTAGCCCGTTTATACGTCTTGGTTTAGGCGTTAAATCGGGGTGGGTTTACTTCGTCTCTTCCTTCTTT
>JAEMSA010000042.1:0-421 GCA_016463095.1 Candidatus Nanopelagicales bacterium | reverse complement strand
AATAGCATTCGTAATCAAGTTGCGCGAGTTCCTTTAGAAAAACTGATTCAGCAATAGTGTCTGGGCCGCCTTCTAGAAATGAACTCCAGGAACCAATCGGTTTTCTCCTCTCGGGCTGAAAGAATAATTTGTATCCGTCAACGTTTAGTTTTATGAGTAATTTATCTTCTACAGTAATCAAATACTGTTGATTACTGTCCTGCCCAACAAGTTCCAGTTTAGAATTTCTAAGATTATTAACTATAAGATTTGCAATTTCTGAAATTGTCAGCTTAAAGCGATTAATCTTTTGAACATCTGACAAAGGTGTTGAGGTAAAGTCATCGTCGTCGTCAATCATTGAGCCTCCTGTTGTCTTTCATCTTTATTGTGATCTGTTATCAAGAGATCAATAATCTCTCCTGCCCACTGATCGAGTTGT
>JAEMSA010000041.1 GCA_016463095.1 Candidatus Nanopelagicales bacterium | reverse complement strand
GTACAGGCAACTGGGTAAGGGGAGCATAACCAGGTCCAACGCGACCTGACAACTCGCCTGCGGTAAGTTTTCGTATGACAGGACCAACAACTGTCTGCGCCACACTACCAATTGCATCGGCAAATTCTTTAATGAACCCACCAGCGCCACCAACTTGTGCAAAATTATATGTTGTTGGTGGTGGTAACATTGTCAATATTCCTGTGCCTGCCCCTGATTTTATGTATCCTTCTACGTCTGATTTTGCCCCACGCGAACCTTCAACGCGGAGTTTATCTCTTTTGTCTAATGTATTAACAATTTTTGTAATTTGAGCTGTAATTTGTGCATTATTTCTCGTTAATTGTGTAACAGATTCTCCTAATCTTAAAAATACTTTATTCCCTTGTGCATTATATACATAACTTCCAGCGGTATCTTTTCTGAGACTATAGTTTTGATCTGAGGGAAATTGATAATTTCCTTCGCCAGGATTTGCCGCATCTAATCTTTTTTTAATTGCCTCTATGTCCACTTTTGACCCATATTCGCTAACGTTATCAATCAACGAATAATTAACTGTTGAATAACCAAATTTAGTTCCCTCTGCAAGTCCTGCTTGTGAAAAAGAAGTTTGTCTTGCCACTTCTTTATCAATCATGTCTTTCGCAACATCCATATAAAATCCATTAAATTTTGCAAAATAATCTTTTGCGTCATTTTCTGTTATAAGTTGTGCGGCTCTCAACGTTGGTTCATTTCCATACGGACTTCTAGACGATTTGTCCTGATATGACAGATTATTAGTTGATTTGGGCAGATTAACATAGGCAGGAACACTAGCAGTAACAGTTTTAGGGGTTGTTGTACCTTTTCCTGGATTTAAAACAATTTGCGTTTCACCCTTAGTGATGTTGTTGACTAAATTTGATTTAACAGTGTTTTTCAGTGCATCAGTAACAGCCAATGCAGCTTCTTGCACAACTGGTATTGAATTCGTTAATCCTTCTGCCAGTCCCATGCCAAAAAGCTCGCCATCTCTTATTGCAATTTGAGAAGGGGATGAAATAATTAAATCTTTAGCTATTGTATTTTTTATAGTACCCGTTAATTCAAGTGTTGCATTTTTGACATCTCCCTTCCCATTCCTTAACCCTTCTGCAATCCCTTTACCCACATATAATCCTGATTCCATGCCACCTGTAGTTTGGTTGTTTAAAAAATTTTTGAAAAAATCATCAAATGCTTTTTCGTCTATTACGTTCCCCCCCCCAGTAAACCTGGAAAACTGATTAATTGCTTTAACAGTTCCGCTAAGTGCTTTATGGATAAATCCCATAAAAGTAGCAAGCACTCCCGATAAAAGATTAATTACGCCACTAAATATATCAAATAATCCACTTCCAATAAGATCACCATTCAGTGTAAGCACGCCGACAAGTGTTTTTAACACACCACCCAAAATTAGGACGAGTCCTTGAATCATTACAGTAAGGACTTTTAATATATTAGAAAATATCATTAAAAAATCTGTTCCGCCTTTGGTTTTGAACCAAGCAGAAAGTTGTGTCCATGCACCAACAACAGCATCATAAATTAAACTAAATGTTTGTTGCACGTATGCAATTGTGCTACCAAACTCCGTCATCATCCATTCTTGTATACCACCAACATTAAAGTACCATGCCGCTGCAAGGCCTGCGATTAATATTATTGCAATGCCTATCGGAGACAGAATTGCTCCTATTGCCGCCGTTAAGGCAGTGCCCACAGAACTTATTGCCCCTATAAATCCAGCTCCAGTGAATAACGCAGTAAAGCCAGCCCATGCAGTACTCATTGCGCCAACTACAGTGATAAAGTTTGTTTTCAAAGCCAGCATTGCTGTTTGGATTGCGCTTCCTACACTTGTCCAGTTATTTCCTTTTGAAATGTTTCCAAGGAGTCCCGACGTGCCATTTACTACCGCTGCGGGTAATCCAACACTTTGAGTTACTGCGGGAAGTATTTTGGCCGCATTCGCTAAACCACCCGCTGCCTTAGTGTAACTTATAAGTGCTGTAGCAAGTGTTGTCCAGTTGCTTGCAGCGGTAACAGCCCAATTAGCCACCACTAGGGAGAGAATTATTTTCAAACCCGTAACAATTTCTTGCCAATTATCAATTATCCACGAAAAACCCTTAATTATTGCATCAGAAATAGTGTTGGCGAAGTTTTTAAATTGATCCAGGTACCCAGGTAATTTTTTAATAAATTCGCCAATACCGTTGTATACCTGTGTTAGTAACACTTTGTATTCTTCGACACGAACTGCCATGAACTTTTTTTCTGTACCAAGCAACGCTGCTAAAGCAGTGGCAATCGAATTGGTATTAAACCCTTCTTTGGTGATTGCATCAAGACCAACTTTTAATGTTCTTGCGTAATCCAATGCTTTGGTAAATAACTCCATTGAATTGGGGAGCATTTTAGTATCAATCATATCAAGAGCTTGTTTTATACTGTCGTTTTCTTTTTCTCCGCCCTTTAATACTGCAAACATACCATTGGCAAATCCCGACAGTGATTGGGTTACCGCAGACATTGGCTTCAACAAGGGGACAGTAAGTGTTTTTGATATTGAGTCAAGCGAACCTCTTAGGAACTCTAAATCATACTCAAGACCTTCGTTTTTAATATTAGCCGTTTGTTGTGCAAAATTCACACTACCAGGATCACCCAGTGTTGACGCGTTTTGAGTCATACTATCTGCCGCTTTGTACATATCCTGAGCTTGATCTTCCGTCATGCTAACCATACGAGAAATGGCTTTCTGAGCATCTTGACCAAATATTTCCGTGATAATTTTATTTCTTACATCAACAGCCATTCCCGCTTGATCGCCAAATGTTTCACGCAATTTGCCGACCATGAATTTCATGCCTTTAAACCCTTTTGAGTCAAAAAACACAGATTGACCGCTTTCATCCATCAAGTTCATTGCCATCATTTGATCTCTGGCTTTTGAACTATTTGCACCCGTGATGCGCGAAAACACATACTTTAATGAAGTACCAGCTGAAGCAGCACTTTCAAATGCAGGAACCATTGCACCAACAAGAGATAATGTATCAAAAAACGACATGTTTATATTATTGGCACTACCGCCAACATTAAATAACGCTTCGGTTAATTGAGAAGCGGACGCGGCTGATGTTGTGTCAGCTTGTGCAAGTGCATTAACCACCATTAAGTACTGATCCGCTTCATTAGCCGTTTTGCCAAATTGTATTTGACTTTTATTTAAATTGGAACGAAACGCCTCTTGCAGTTTTGAAGTAATAATTGCTGATTTTGTTAAATCTTCTCCTGTATTTTGCGCAAGCAAAGCTATTGCCTCAAGCGCACCTTGTTGGCCTGGTCTACCTAACTCTTGAATGGTAACACCCGCTTTTGCGGCCTCTGTTAACGCTTGTGCAATTTCATTTGCAGTAAATGTAGTAGTTTGACCAACGTCGAGAATTTTGTTTTGAATATCACTTAATGCACCAGCTTGTAATTGATCTGAAGTTCCAGAACGTCCAAGTTCTGCTGCGTATTTCTCAAGCAACTCTCCAGCAGCGCCGCCCAAGTATGCTTTGAGGTCATACAAGTTGCCTTCAAATGATGATGCAGAGTCAATTTCAGTTTTAATTTTATCCTTTACGGCTGCAAATGCTTTCATCGGAAGGTCGGCAATACCATATGCCAGGCGATAACCAGTAGCAGTGGCAATTTTTCCTGGATCAAATATATCCTTCAATCCTTCCATACCAGGAGGTTTCATTTTACCAAATGCATCACCAACTTTTTCCCATGCCAAACGTGCAGCGTCAATTTTTGCGGGGCTCATTGACGCTAACACTTTATTTGCCGACGACGCCAATGGGCCCATGGCACTTGCGACTTTTGTTGTCGATGATGCCAATAAGCCCATTGCAGTAGAAGATTTACTAGCAGACGAAGCTATACCACCCAGTGCTGAATTAGAGCTTTTACTAATTGATGCAAAAAGTTTATTTAACGTATCAATTTTTGCAGATAAATTTGCAAGCCCGCCAACAATTTGATTGGTATTTGCTTGAATGTTAATTAAAACATTTTTCGTCGAACTAGCCATTATCCCCCACCTTTTCTTTTTGATTTACGTATTTGTTCGAGATTTTCCAAAGTTTCAATTCGATTGATAATCTCGTAATGAGCAACTATTGCGGCCATCTCTTCAGATGAGAGACGACAGAATCCCGTCCACGTATAGTTTGCCCATCGTGCTGCTTCACGCAAATGCAATTCGTATGTAAAGTTGGTGTGGCCTTTTGGTACAGGCCACTTATCAACTGGACGCCGTTTCCACGTTGCGTTGAAACAAGGTGCGGTGGAATGCCACCTGCGCCTCCGTTGGTAAACTCTTACCAAAGATTTCAAAGATTAACAAAGAGAAATCTTCAGCAGATGGCGCTACAACAAACTGAACCCAGAACTCTCGATCATCTGGCGGTGTTTCAATTTCCAACGTTTTATATGTTTCGCGAAGCGATTCTAATTCATCTTTATCGGGGGTATCAATAATACCCACTTTGACCACAACATCAAGCATTTTCTTGGCAAATTGTTCTTGAACGTTTGCTTCGTAAATTCCTAACGCCTCTATGTATTCGGGGTTATTAATGTCTTCAATTTCACTGAACTCGTTTGGACCAACTTCCAATTTTTGAGTGGGAATTTCGGGTTTACTTGATTCCATACCACGACGTGCGGAGGCTTCTACCAACTTCAACATGTCTCCTGGTTGACGACGAACTCTTACCGTCAAACCACTACCAGGAAGCGTAACCGTAGGATTATTCGAACTAGCCATTTCAACCTCTTTACTATTCATTCATAGCGGGAGAGATATTCTCTCTCCCGCTATTAAACCAAAAACTACACTAATGTTGGAACAGCTGAAATGATTACGCCATCAGTGCCAGTAACATTAAGACCAGCAAGGGTAACGTAATTTGCTGCAACCGCGGGTTCTGCTGACGCAGGAACACCTATACGGTTAATTTTCTTAATTACAGAATAGGGGAAATTGGCAATACGTGACGTGGCATCATACCGAGCAATTGAATTTGCGCCGTCAATTGAGGTATATAAATACCCAAAATTGGCAACAGTGTCATTTTGCGAAATCCAAGCAACTTCACGAGTTGGGAATACAATGTCAAAAATGCCGTACCCTGCAACACCCTCAT
>JAEMSA010000040.1 GCA_016463095.1 Candidatus Nanopelagicales bacterium | reverse complement strand
ACCGGACACATTAATGCCATGTTATGAAATGGTGTCATCAAAATATCTCTATTGATAGTGAACAAATGCATGTACTCATCTAATTCATCATCACTTGCAGCTGCTGAATCACTACCGTTTTGAGGGGCAGGATTAGCAAACCTATATTCAGCTCTTGCCCCTAATTGACTGATGGACCAATCAAGTTTTGTTTCATCTAAAATCTGTTGAACTTCATTGGTGAATTTGGTAGCCAATTTGATCATGTGTGAAAAATTATCTTCTGTTAAAACTTTTTCTAAAGTTGCTCTCATCGCCGCAATTGATAATGCGTTTCCAGATAATGTTCCGCCCACTCCGCCAACATCAACTAAATCAGCTCCGGTTTGGTTGGTTGCTTTTTCTGCTAATTCTTTAGTTATGCCATAAGCACCCGATGGGATTCCTCCACCAATTGATTTACCAATTGTGACAATGTCGGGATTTAAATTGTTTGCTTTAGTCATGCCCCCAATTCCTGCCGAAAAAGTATGAGTTTCATCAATCAGTAACAAAGATCCGTATTTGGTTGCTAACTCTCTTAACCCTTCTAAAAATCCTGGTTCGGGAAGCACAATCCCAATATTTGTTAAAGCAGGTTCAGTAATTATTACTGCCACGTCCCCATTGGCTAAAGCTTTTTCCACACTGTCTAGATCATTGAATTCAGCAACTCTGGTGGTGTCATTAATGTTTCCTGGTGCCCCCACATTTCCGGGACGCAATTTTGTTTCACCGTTTTCACCACTCACCACAAATGTTTCATCAACTGTGCCGTGGTAACCGTAAGAAAAAGCTAAAACTTTTGTTCGACCCGTAACCATGCGAGCAAGTCTTAAAGCCCACCTATTGGCATCGGTTGCAGAAAGTGAAAAAGACCACAAGGGGACTTTAAATCTTTTTGCTAATTCGTTTGCTACCCATTGCGCATCTGCTGTGGGCAACATTGTCGTTGCGCCACCTTGTTTTGTGTAACGATTATTTATGGCATCACCAACGGCAGTTGGGGAATGACCGGCCATAGCGGCGGTGTCACCAAGAGCGAAATCAATATAACTATGTCCATCAACAGAAGTAATGGTGTTGCCTTGGGCGTGATCTAAATAAATGGGAAATCCGCCAGCCCATTTATTCATCCAAGTCATGGGCACTTGGCCAAAAAGATTTGTGGCGGAATTAAATAGGGCTAAAGATTTAGGGTTTCTTTGTAAATAAAGTTCACGCTCTTTTAAAAGATTGGAACTTAACTTATTTCGATCAACTTTCATTTTGTGGATTTTGTGGAGCAATAGGTGAGTTGTAATTATTTTGCATTTCGGTAAAGCGTGAGTAATGGCCTTGGAAGGAAACAGTAATTGTTGCGGTTGGACCGTTTCGATGTTTTGCCACAATTAAATCTGCTTCACCAGGTCTGGCATCTTTGTCGTAATGTTCCTCACGGTGAATCAAAATAACCACATCAGAATCTTGTTCCAAAGATCCAGATTCACGTAAGTCTGAAAGCATTGGTCTCTTATCTGTTCTTTGCTCAGGTCCACGATTTAGCTGTGAAATTGCTACCACGGGCACATCTAGTTCTTTTGCTAAAAGTTTTAAAGATCTAGAAAATTCTGAAACTTCTTGTTGGCGAGATTCCACACGTTTGCCACTTGTCATCAACTGCAAATAGTCGACTACCACGAGTTTTAAATCATGGCGTTGCTTTAGTCTTCGACATTTTGCTCTAATTTCAGTAATTGTTAAATTAGGTGAATCGTCAATAAACAAAGGTGCATTAGAAACATTGCTCATTTTGCGAGCAAGTTTTTGCCAATCAGCTTCATTCATTTTTCCACTTCGCATTGCTGTTAAACCAATACTTGATTCAGATGAAAGTAAACGCATCACAATTTCGTTTCGTCCCATTTCCAGGGAGAACACAGCTGCGGTGGCATTATTTTTTATTGATGCGGCCCGTGCAAAATCCAAACCTAAAGTTGATTTACCCATACCAGGTCGAGCTGCCAACATAATTAATTGTCCAGGTTGCAAACCATTTAATAATCTATCCATTTCAGCAAAACCTGTAGGAATACCAACTAACCTGTCACCGTGTTGAGCAATCGCATTCATTTCTTCTAAAGCATGACTCATTAATTTATCTAGTCTTTGATAATCATCAGCTGTTCTTCTATCTGTGACATCATAAATTTCTGCTTGAGCACGATCAACTAAATTATCAACTTCACCTGCTTCGTTGTAACTCATTTGCACAATGCGGGTGCCAGCTTCAACAAGTCTTCTTAATATTGCTTTTTCTTTAACAATGCGTGCGTAATATCCAGCATTAGCTGCTGTTGGCACAGAAGCCACCAGGGTGTGCAAATAGGCGGCACCACCAATTTTTGCTAGTTCACTATTTCGGGTTAACTCAGCTGCAACTGTTACTGCATCTGCTGGTTCACCGCGTGAATATAAATCAATAACTATTGAAAATAATGTTTGGTGATTTGGTCTATAAAAATCATGTTCTCTAACTTGTTCTACAACATCAGCGATGGCATCTTTGGAAAGCAGCATTGCGCCAATGACGCTTTGTTCAGCAGCCACATCTTGGGGTGGAGTCCTGGTTGGATCTTGGTGGGGAATTGGTAATTCAGAAACTGTCATTTCAGTAATTACCCAACCCTTTCTAAATAAAATGTGCCTAGAACAAATATCCCACCGAGGTGTGACCTTTTTATTAAAACAAAATCTCTAAGTCTTCAACGTAGAGGTAAGGGGGCCTTGAGCACAAAGTCTCCTGTGGATGAGCCTGTGGATAAGTGGGGGACAAGGAGGAATCAATGAGGACTTTTGCCCCAAAAGCTGTGGACAAGTTGGGGAGAAGCAAATGGCCTTGGGGGCCTCAAATGTCACTGACCTGCGCAAATATAAATTAATTGTTGTGGGTAAAAAGTTTTTTGAAACTTTTTTATGCCACTGACAACTATGGTCACACTATGACCATGCGAAACTATTTTTAATGAACTTTAAAGAAATCAAATCAATTTCAGTGGTGTGTGCCGGAAATATTTGCCGCTCCCCTATCGGTGAAGTTGTGTTACGTGATCGACTTGATAAAGCTGGTTTAGATATTTTTGTGGACTCGGCTGGAACCGGTAATTGGCATGAAGGAGAAGATGCCAATGTAAAAAGTGTGAAGGTGTTGCGTGAATCAGGTTACGAAATAGCCCACACAGCAAGGCAGTTCAAAAAACAGTGGTTTGAAGAACGAGATCTAATATTGGTTATGGATCAAGATAATTTAAAAAATTTATTAGCGTTAGCTCCTAAAGAGCATGCCCACAAAATTTTCTTAATGAAAAAATTTGATCCTAAACTAAAAGATTTAGCAGATGATGATGAAGATTTAATTGTGCCTGACCCATATCATCAACCAATTGATGATTTTTATGAAGTTTTAGACATGCTGGAAAAAGCTGCGGATGGTTTAGTAGCTTTACTCAAAAAATAATGCCCAGTGAAAAATCACTGGGCATTAAAATTTATTAATTAACTATTTATTGACAATGTTAACTGTTATTGCTGTTGAAACATTTTGATGCAATTTAACTGGAATTCTATGCTTACCAGCTATTTTGATTGGATGTTTCAAAGTAAGAGTACGACGATCCAACTTTGGACCACCTGCATCTTGTACAGCCTTAACAATGTCTGACGTGGTAACAGAACCAAATAGTCTGTTGGTTTCACCGACTTGAGCTTTAACCACAACATTCAAAGATGAAATTGCGTTAGCAATTTCTTTAGCATGATCAAGATCTCTTACTGAACGAGCAGAACGTGCACGTTTGATTTGATCAACTTGCTTTTGTCCACCCTTGGTCCAAGCAACACCTAATCTTCTTGGAATCAAATAGTTACGACCAAAGCCATCTTTAACAGAAACAATGTCGCCAGGATTTCCTAAACCTTCAACAACTTGGGTAAGAATAAGTTTCATTTTTATTAATCCTTATCTGGTTGTGGAGGTGTAGGGCAACAGCGCCATTTCGCGAGCGTTTTTAACAGCAGCTGCCACGTCTCTTTGGTGTCTGGTGCAATTTCCTGTGACACGTCTGGCACGGATTTTACCGCGATCAGAAATGTATTTACGCAACAAATTAATGTCTTTGTAATCGATGTAGGTGATTTCTTTCTTGCAAAATGGGCAAGCTTTCATCTTCATCGGTTTTAAGTTCTTTGGTGCTGAACTCTTTCCGGTTCTGGATTGCTTGACTTGTTTTCTTGGCATCTAGTTTTCTTCTTTCTTAAAAGGGAGCTTCGTCATTTGCGCCATTCCAGCCTGAACCTGCATCTGGAGTAGCCCATGGATCTTCAGTAGCTGGCGCAGGTGAACTAGTTGGTGCAGCATTATTGCCACCAAAAGTATTTCCACCTTCGCGAGCAATTTTGGTAATTTTTGCAGTTGCATAACGTAATGCTGGTCCAACATCTTCAACTTCTAATTCCACAACTTGTCTTTCTTGTCCTTCTTTAGTTGTGTAAGAACGTTGTTTCAATTTGCCGGTCACCAAAACGCGAGCACCTTTAGTTAAAGAATTGGTTACGTTTTCTGCGTGTTCACGCCAAACGTTGCAATTCATAAAAACAGGGTCAGAATCTTTCCATTCGTTAGTTGTTTTATCCATGTAGCGAGATGAAGAAACAACAGTGAAAGATGCCACAGCTTGACCGTTTTTGGTGAAACGAAGTTCAGGATCGCGAACTAAGTTACCCACGATGGTTACGTTGATATCTCCTTGTGCCATTTCTATTTAGCCGATCTTGCTTCAGGGCGCACAACTTTGGTACGCATTACTGATTCATTTAGATTAAGTTGGCGATCAAGTTCAGAAACAGCAAATGCTGAAGAAGTGATATCTAATATTGCGTATATTCCTTCTGTTTTCTTATTGATTTCAAATGCCAAACGGCGACGTCCCCAAATATCAACTTTGTTAACTTGTCCGCCATCTTGGCGCACCACGTTAAGAAAAGTTTCCAAACTTGGGTTTACAGTTTTTTCTTCTAGTTCAGGATCAAGAATGACCATGACTTCATATTTACGCATGCTTTTGCCTTCCCCCTTTGGACTAATTCGGTCAAAGCCATTTGCTTCGACAGGAGGCTAAAAATACGTACTGCTTTTTTCAATTCAACAGTCTTTTTACTGACTTATGACTTGAGGTTCACAGATTACCCGTGAGGCTTACCCGTGCTGGTTTCGAGGTCATTAGCCTTAGATACAAATGACTCAATTAATCGGTGCCGCGTTCGGTTCAGACCCAGATCCTGTGAAACATGCCCAACAAATCGGGGCACAGTGTTTTCAAATCCAGGCCGGAGATCCCCAAGGCTGGAAAAAGCCCACCCTAGATTTTCCGGGTGGGGCTAAAGAATTAGCTGCACAAGCAAAAGATTTAAAAATGGAAATTTATATTCATGCTGCCTATGTAATAAATGTGGCCAGCACCAACAACCGCATCAGAATTC
>JAEMSA010000006.1 GCA_016463095.1 Candidatus Nanopelagicales bacterium | reverse complement strand
GCACATCCAGAAGCTGTGAAAACTGGGGAAAGAAAATTTAATTTAGCAACACTTGTTGACATATCAACACTTGTTTTTTGGGGAACTCTTTTCATCAATGGTTTCCTGGCACTGGTGCACCGTAAGTATCATCTGGTATTTGACCTATGTCTTGCCAACGAACTTTGTCTCCCCGAAACGCTGGACCATCCACACAAGAGCGAAGCATTCTGGTCACACCGTCATCACCAATAATTGGGAGCACACAAGTCATGCACACACCAATTCCACAAGCCATAGATTCCTCAACACTGGTTTGAGAAACAATTCCATGAAGTGCTGCCACTTCGGCAACAGCTTGCAACATTTTCATAGGACCACACGCATACACAACTGCCGCGTTTGATTTCTTTATGGCATCAGGTAGTACATCTGTTACCAGACCCATTTGACCAGCCGTGCCATCATTTGTCGTTACAGAAAGTGAGGTTGAGATTCTTCTTGCTTCCAGCATGCCAAAAAGTTTTTCTTGAGTTGAAGCTCCCAAAATAAAATCAACTCTGCAACCACGAGCAGTTAGTGCCTCAGCCAAAGTAAATAAAGGAGCAGCTCCATAACCGCCTCCAACTAGCACACAAGGAACAGGATCTTTAGGTAAACTAAATGGTTTGCCTAATGGTCCCACTAAATTTATGGCGTCATTTCTTTTCAAGTTTGCTAAATAATCTGTGCCCGGCCCATGGGGTGAAACCACAATGTCAATGGTTCCTCCATATACACCTCGATCATTAACTTGATAAATACTGAAAGCGCGACGAAGTATTAATGAACTTCGCTCATCTCCAATTGCCACTGCCACAAAGTTTCCGGGTTTAAACTCATTTGGAATCTCAGCAGCTGTTGCTGTTAAAACGAAATAGCTGCCTACTTTTTTATTTTCGACCACCGTGCCTTTATGAACGATGGGCATCACAGACCGTTTTCTTTATAGAAAGTTTCACGTGCTTTTGCTATTTCTATTGCCCATTCTTGCAATGATTTAACAGTAAAACCAGACTTTTGTAATGCTTCAATTCCAGCTACTGCAGCTTTCAGTCCTTGCGATGTGGTTATGCAAGGCACGTTTCTAGCAGTTGCCGCTGTTCTTATTTCAAAACCATCGGTTCTAGTGCCACCACCATGTGGTGTGTTCACAACTAAATCAATGTCACCATTCATGATTGCTTCTGTGGTGGTAACTTCCCCATCAACATGTCCTTGCTGAACTTTACGTAGCACCTCAGATTTTATGCCATGTTGAGCAATGAATTGAGATGTTCCAGTAGTGGCAAATATTTTAAATCCAAGTTCACTCAATTTTTTGATTGAAGAAACCATTTGTTCTTTATCTTTATCAGCGGCCGAAACAAAGACGTTTCCTTTAAGAGGCAATCCTCCCTCGTAGGCACCACTTTGGGATTTAGCAAATGCCATACCAAATTTTGCATCAATTCCCATAACTTCACCTGTTGATTTCATTTCAGGTCCTAATACAGAATCAACACCACTAAAGCGACCAAACGGAAGCACCGCTTCTTTTACTGCCACAGGTGCACCACTCAAATAGTCTGCTCCGTCACCATGTTTGGGCAATAAACCTTCAATTCTCAAATCTTTAATACTGGTTCCCAACATTATTCGTGCACAAGCTTTTGCTAAAGATATTCCTGTTGCTTTAGAAACAAAAGGTACGGTGCGAGACGCTCTAGGATTTGCTTCTAATACATACAAAACATTGTCAGCTAAGGCATATTGCACATTTAGTAAACCAATAACTCCTACTCCTCTACCAATGGCGTAAGTACTTTCACGAATCTGTTCAATTTGATCCTTTGATAATGAAATTGGTGGAAGTGAACAAGCACTGTCTCCGGAATGGATCCCTGCTTCCTCAATGTGTTCCATCACCCCACCTAGAAACATTTCTGTACCATCAAACAGCGCATCAACATCAATCTCCACCGCGTCATCAAGAAAACGATCCACTAGCACCGGATGATCTGGTGTTATTTCAGTTGCATTTTCAATATATTGAGCCAGTCTTTTTTCGTCATAAACAATTTCCATACCGCGACCACCTAAAACATAAGATGGTCTGACCAAAACTGGATAACCTATTTTATTTGCAATATTTTTTGCCTCAGCAAAAGAAGCAGCCATCCCATGTGCTGGGGAACGTAGGTTTGCTTTCTCTAATACTTTTCCGAATGCACCGCGTTCTTCAGCTAAATGAATTGCTTCTGGACTGGTTCCCACAATGGGAACACCATTATCTTTCAATTTTTGTGCTAACCCCAAAGGTGTTTGTCCACCTAATTGGACGATTACTCCCAAAACTTTTCCAGATAATTGCTCAGCGTAAACAATTTCTAATACATCTTCTAAAGTCAACGGTTCAAAATATAGTCGGTCTGATGTGTCGTAATCAGTTGAAACTGTCTCAGGATTGCAGTTGACCATGATGGTTTCGTATCCTGCTTTTTTTAGTGTTTGAGCAGCATGCACACAGGAATAATCAAATTCGATTCCTTGACCAATCCTGTTAGGCCCTGAACCTAAAATTATTACTTTTTCCTTATTTGATTTTGTGACTTCCGTTTCTTGATCGTAACTGGAATAGTGATATGGAGTTTTAGCTTCAAATTCAGCGGCACAAGTATCCACAGTTTTGTAAACGGGCCTGATGTTTAATTTGTGACGGTCTTGACGTACTTGAGATTCAGTTGAATTTGTTAGTTGTGCAATTTGCAGATCAGAGAATCCATGCTGTTTGGCATATTTTAACAAATGTGCATCTATAGGCTTGGCCTTTTGAATTTCCAAGGCTATTTCATTAATTAATTGAATTTGATCTAAAAACCAAGGATCAATTTTGGTGCTCTCGTGTAATTGCGAAACGCTGGCACCAGCCCACAAAGCTCTTTGTACCGTGTTGATTCTTCCATCAGTTGGTATGGCAGCTGATTTAACTAATTCTTTTACATCTTCACTACTGGCAGAAAAATCAAACGGAGCATCTTTTTTCTCCAAACTACGTAAAGATTTTTGTAACGCTTCACAAAAGTTTCTCCCAATAGCCATCGCCTCGCCCACGCTCTTCATGTGGGTTGTCAAGGTTGTGTTTGCTCCAGGAAATTTCTCAAAAGCAAATCTTGGAATTTTTACCACCACATAATCAAGGGTGGGTTCAAATGAAGCAGGTGTTTCTTTGGTGATGTCGTTTGGAATTTCATTGAGTGTGTAACCAATGGCCAATTTTGCAGCAATCTTAGCTATAGGAAAACCAGTTGCTTTTGATGCTAAAGCTGAAGATCGTGAGACTCTGGGATTCATTTCGATAACAATCATTCGACCATCTTGCGGATTGATAGCAAATTGAATGTTGCATCCACCAGTATCGACACCAACTTCTCTGATTACTGAAATCGCAACATCACGCATGTGTTGGAATTCTTTGTCAGTCAGGGTCATGGCTGGTGCCACAGTGATTGAATCACCCGTGTGAACACCCATGGGATCAAAGTTTTCGATTGAGCAAATAATCACAACATTGTCATGATGATCCCGCATTAATTCAAGTTCGTATTCTTTCCAACCAATGATGCTTTCTTCTAATAGAACTTCGCTAGTTGGTGATGCTTGTAGGCCTGATGCAACAAATTTTATTAAATCCTCTTCGGTGTAGGCAATTCCTGATCCAGCTCCACCCATGGTGAAAGAAGGTCTAACAACTAAGGGGTATCCCAAAACTTGCGCACTTTTTAAACATTCATCAAGTGAGTGACATATTTCGCTCTGTGCAGAATTGGCACCAATTTTGTTAACAATTTTTTTAAACTTTTCTCTGTTTTCGCCACTCTCAATTGCCTCAACTTTGGCACCAATTAGCTCCACGTTGTATTTCTTAAGTATCCCAGCTTTATGTAAGGCCATTGCCGCGTTTAAAGCGGTTTGGCCACCAAGGGTGGGCAAAATTGCATCTGGTTTTTCTTTGATGATTATTTTTTCTAAAATTTCTGTTGAGATTGGTTCCACATATGTTGCATCCGCAAAATCTGGATCGGTCATGATTGTGGCCGGATTACTATTCAGCAGAATTACTCTTATACCTTCTGCTCTTAAGACTCGACAAGCTTGAGTTCCTGAATAATCAAATTCGCATGCTTGACCAATAACAATTGGTCCTGAACCAATTACTAGGACTGAGTTAATGTCTTTTCTTTTAGGCATTATTTTTATCCATCAAAGCGGTGAATCGATCAAATAAGTAACCTGCATCGTGTGGACCTGCTGCTGCCTCTGGGTGATACTGCACACTGAAAGCTGGTTTATCTTTTAGAGCCAAACCTTCAACCACGTTGTCATTCAAACAAATATGACTAACTTCAACTCTGCCAAATTCTGTTTCAGTTTCACGATCAAGTGGAGCTTTTACTGCAAATCCATGATTGTGTGTAGTTATTTCAACTTTGCCAGTTGTTCTATCCAACACAGGTTGATTAATTCCTCGGTGACCAAAGGTTAATTTATATGTTTCAAAACCAAGTGCCCTTCCAAGTATTTGGTTACCAAAACAAATTCCAAATAATGTTCTATTCACCTTCAATATTTCTTTTGTCACAGCTATCGCATGAGTGGCTGTTTCTGGATCCCCAGGGCCATTGCTTAAAAAAACCCCGTCAATTCCTGCCGCTAAAACTTCATCGGCACTTGCTGTAACAGGCAGAACTGTTAATTCAATTCCTCTGGTTGTTAGATTTTGCAAGATTGCATTCTTCATACCTAAATCAATAGCAGCTACTTGGTAAAGCTTTTTACCAACCGCTGGGACCACAAATGATTGTTTTGTGGAAACCATGCCACATAAATCTGCACCTTTCATTTGGGGAGAAGATTTAACTTTATTTAAGAAATATTCTTTTTCATGATCATCAATGTTTTGAGAAAAAATGCCAGCTCTCATGGCACCTTTGTCGCGTAGGTGTCTAGTAAGTGCCCTGGTGTCTATGCCAGCGATACCAACTATTTTTTGCTGAACTAATTCTTGATCAAGTGTTCTTTTTGATCTCCAGTTAGATGCAACTCTGGCAGGATCTCTAACCACATAACCAGAAACCCAGATACGTGAAGATTCGTCATCCTCATCATTGATTCCAGTGTTTCCAATATGCGGGGCTGTCTGAATTACTATTTGTTGAAAATAAGATGGATCAGTTAAAGTTTCTTGGTAACCAGTCATCCCTGTTGTAAAAACTGCTTCACCAAATGTTTCCCCCGTAGCGCCAAAGGCTCGACCAGTAAAGGTTGTTCCATCTTCCAGAACCAAGAGCGCCGGTGAAAAAATCATTTTTGAACTTGCCCACTTTTCATACTGAATTTGCCACGAAAGATTGTGTGCACAACTTTACTTTTTAACGTCATGCCATCGAATGGATTGTTAGTACTTAGTGAATGCGTGTCTTTAGCGTCAACTTTCCATGACGTATTTGGGTCGATTATGCAGAGATTTGCTATTTCATTTTCTGCAATTGGTCTACCGTGTTCAGTTAATTGACCAATTTCAGCTGGCTTCTCACTCATCACTCTTGCCACATCAGACCAGGTCATCAACTTTGTATCAATCATTGCAGTTGCCACAACAGCTAAAGCTGTTTCTAAACCGGTCATTCCAAAAGCAGCACTATTCCATTCGCCTTCTTTATCTTCCCTGGGATGAGGTGCGTGATCTGTTGCAACCACATCAATGATTCCTTGAGCCAGTGCATTTCTTAATTCTGTTACGTCTTCTACTCTACGAAGTGGAGGATTTACTTTGAATTTTGCGTCATATGATTCGCAATGAATTTGACTCAAGAACAAATGGTGCGGGGTCACTTCAGCTGTAACATTTACTTTCTTATCTTTTGCCCATCGTAAAATTTCTACAGTTCCGGCTGTTGAAGCATGACAAACATGTAGTTTTGATTGCACGTGTTCGGTTAGTAACACATCTCTTGCCACAATTGCTTCTTCTGCTACCGCGGGCCAACCCGTTAGTCCAAGTTGTCCTGACAAAGTTGATTCGTTCATCTGCGCATTTTGGGTAAGTCTTGGTTCTTGTGCATGTTGAGCAATAACACCGTTAAACGCTTTCACATATTCCAAAGCCCGTCTCATCAAAACAGGATCTGAAACACAATTACCATCATCACTAAAAATTCTGACCCGCGCTTTTGAATCAGCCATGGCAGAGAGTTCGGCAAGATTTTCACCTAACAAACCAATGGTGACAGCTCCAACTGGATAAACATCAACCAAGCCAACACTTTTTCCTAGATTCCATACTTGTTCAACAACACCTGCAGTATCTGCCACGGGCAGAGTGTTTGCCATAGCGTGCACAGCTGTGTAACCACCTTTAGCTGCAGCGGCACTTCCAGTTGAGATTGTTTCAGCGTCTTCCCTACCTGGTTCTCTTAAATGCGTATGCAAATCAACCAGCCCAGGTAACACAATTAAACCTGTCAAATCAACAATTTCAGCTTCTGTATCTTTGATGGTGTTAGGTGCACCAATTTTGATAATTTTGTCATTTTCGATCAATATGTCTAATACTTTTTCACCTTTGATCGAACCATTCTTGAGTAAAATTTTCATTAGTTTTTATCACCAGTTTCGTTATTTGTTCCACCGAGTAATAAATACAAAACAGCCATGCGCACACTTACTCCATTTGCTACCTGCTCAATAACCACAGAATTGGCACTATCGGCAACTTCTGCAGTTATTTCCATACCTCTATTCATTGGACCCGGGTGGAGCACTAGAGCATGTTTTTGCATTGTTTTTTGTCTTCTAATATTTAAACCAAAATTTCTCGCGTATTCTCTGGCGGTGGGAAAATATGCATCATTCATTCGTTCTTGCTGCACTCTCAACATCATTACCGCATCAACTTCAGGTAAAACCTCATCAAGATTGTAGGAATATTCTCCACTCCAGTCTTTTATTCCCACTGGAAGCAAAGTTGGTGGGGCAACCATGATTGGTGTTGCACCTAAAGTTTTTAACAAGATGGCATTACTTCGAGCCACCCTGCTGTGCAAAATATCTCCCACAATCGCAACTCTTAAACCACTTAGATCACCGGTGTTGTTTCTTAAGTGTTTACGAATCGTGTACGCATCAAGTAATGCTTGGGTGGGATGTTCGTGTGTGCCATCACCAGCGTTTATTACAACAGCATTAATCCAATTTCTGGTGGCTAACAAATGTGGTGCACCCGATGAACCGTGTCTTATCACTACAGCATCAGCCCCCATTGATTGCAAGGTTTGCGCTGTATCTTTTAAGCTTTCTCCTTTGGAAACACTTGATCCTTTAGCACTAAAATTGATTACATCAGCGCTGAGTCTTTTCGATGCTGCTTCAAAAGATATTCTGGTCCGTGTGCTGTCTTCAAAGAATAAATTGACTACAGTTCTACCTCTGAGAGTTGGAAGTTTTTTTACAAGACCATCAGAAATTGCAGCTAATTCTTTAGCAGTATCGAGCACAAGCACTGCATCATCTTTAGTTAAATCATTGGCCGAAACTAGATGTTTCTTCACCCCTCACCACCAAAAAGTGTCACGTTTTCACTTGCGTCATCAAAATCAGCCAAAGTTACTTGCACTGTTTCAATCAAAGATGTTGGAATATTTTTTCCCACATAGTCAGCCTTGATTGGTAATTCTCTATGTCCTCTATCTATGAGCACTGCTACTTGCACCATTGAAGGTCTACCGATCACATTTAATGCATCAAGTGCTGCTCTTATTGTTCTTCCTGAAAACAAAACATCGTCAACTAAAATAACAACTTTATGATCAATTCCACCTTCGGGAATTTCGGTGGGAGCCAAAGCTCTCGGTGGTCTGAGTCTCAAGTCGTCTCGATACATAGTTATATCCAGTGACCCAACAGGAATTACAACTTTTTCAAATTCACTAATTTTTTGTGCGATCCGTTTTGCTAACGGCACACCGCGGGAAGGAATACCTAAAAGAACTAAATCTTTGGAACCTTTGTTGTTTTCTAAAATTTCATGAGCAATGCGAGTTAATGCCCGGGAAATATCTGATGATTCAAGTACTACACGAGCAGAGTTACGAGAATTTGCACTCATGTGCTTCTCGACCTCCTTCTCCGCCTCACGGGACGGTATTAAAGGATGTCTTACTAAAAATTTAGATTAGCAGAGGAAATTAACTTTCGTCTGCACCAGTACCAACTTTGTGTACTCGCATGCCATTGGTTGTGCCTGGTACCCCAGGTGGAACACCTGCCACTACCACAACTAATTCACCGTATTTAGCCAAATTATTTGATGTTAAATGGCGATCAACTGTGGCAACCATATCGTCAGTGTGTTGAACGGTGTCGGTGTGAAAAGTTTCTGTGCCCCAAATCATGGCAAGTTGGCGTTGTACTTTTTCATCGGTGGTGAAAGCTAAAATTTGTGTACTGGAGCGATGTCTGGCCATTAGTCGAACACTTCGTCCTGTTTCAGTAAATGCAATCAAGTACTTGGACTTAGTTGCCTTTCCAACTGCCACAGCTGCTGTTGTAACTGCTCGACCAGTGCTGCCTTGGTCTTCTGACTCAAGTTTTGGTAATTTTTCTAATGCTTCTACTTCAACATGTTCAATAATTCTGGCCATAGTTTCTACAACGCCCACTGGGTTATCGCCCACACTGGTTTCGCCACTTAGCATTAATGCGTCAGCCCCATCAAGCACAGCGTTGGCAACATCACTTGCTTCAGCTCTAGTTGGGCGAGATGAATTAATCATTGATTCCAGCATTTGCGTTGCAACAATCACAGGTTTTCCAACTTGTCTGGCCATTTGAATTGCTCGTTTTTGAACCATTGGAACTACTTCATAGGGAAGTTCTACTCCTAAATCACCACGAGCAATCATGATGGCATCAAAAACTTGCAAAATTTCTCCCAAGTTTTCAACAGCTTGAGGCTTCTCAATCTTTGCCACAATAGGAAGTCTTTTACCTTTTTTATCCATAATTTTATGAACATTTTCAATATCTTTTGCGCTTCTAACAAAAGAAAGAGCAATCAAATCACAATCATTATCAAGAGCCCAGATCAAATCTGCTTCATCTTTATCCGACATCGCAGGAACATTCACAGCAACACCAGGAAGATTTATACCTTTACTGTTTGAGATTGTGCCACCTTCAATTATTTTTGTAAGAACGTTGTTTCCTTTGACTTCGATAACTTCTAATCTAATTTTGCCATCATCGATAAGTATTGGATCGCCTTTTTTAACATCACCTGTTAAGCCTTTATATGTTGTGGAGACTTTTTCTTTATCGCCAATAACGTCATCTATTGTGATGATGAAATTTTGACCGTTAACTAACGAAACAGGCCCATTTCCAAAAGTTCCAACCCGAATTTTCGGTCCTTGCAAATCTGCTAACGCAGCAATTTCTTTGCCTTCTAGTTTGGCTGCTGCTCTTACTAAACCAAGTCTTTTCTTATGATCGGCGTGATCACCGTGTGACATATTAAGTCTGGCCACATTTAATCCTGCTTTAATTAATTTTTGAACAGTTGCTAAATCATCTGTTGCTGGTCCAAGTGTTGCAACAATCTTGGCTCTTCTCATATCTTCTATTCTATTTGATTGGACATTTTAGACATTGATCGGTCTTGAAGTTGGTTCAATTGGAGCAGGCAAATTAGTTTCACCAATCAAATATTTGTCTACCGCAGCAGCAGCTGATCTTCCTTCAGCAATTGCCCACACAATTAGTGATTGGCCTCGTCCGGCATCTCCGCAAACAAAAACACCATCAGCATTGGTAGCAAAATTTTCATCCCTAGCAATATTGCCCCGAGGATCAAGGTTTAGTTTCAATTGATCAATAAATGTAGCTTTTTCAGGACCGATAAATCCTAATGCCAGAAAAACAAAATCAGCTGGAATAACTTTCTCAGTTCCTTTTACTGATTCAAATTTGCCATCTTTAAATATAACTTCGACTATTTCCAATCCTGTTAACTGATTTTTTTCACCCAAGAATTTTTGAGTATTTACACTAAATATTCTTTCGCCACCTTCTTCGTGAGCACTCGTGACTCGATATGTCATTGGATAAGTTGGCCATGGTTGATAATCTGGTCTGGTTTCTGGTGGTAGAGGTAAAATTTCTAATTGAGTTATGCTCTTGGCACCTTGACGATGTGCTGTTCCTAAACAATCAGCACCAGTGTCGCCTCCCCCGATAATCACAACATTTTTATCTTTCACATCAATGGGAGATTTAGCTAATTCCCCTAAAGCAACGCGATTAGCAAAGGGTAGATATTCCATTGCTTGATATATGCCAGAAAATTCTCGTCCTGGAACTGGAAGATCACGCCAAGCCGTTGCCCCAACTGCAATCACCACAGCGTCATATCTTTTGCGCAATTCATTTGCATCAATGTCTACACCTATTTCAACACCACTTCTAAATTTAATTCCTTCAGCTGCAAGTTGCTCAAGTCTTCTGTCAACGTGAATTTTTTCCATTTTGAATTCGGGGATTCCGTATCGAAGCAAACCACCAAGTTTGTCTGATCTTTCATAAATCGCCACAGTGTGACCTGCTCTGGCTAATTGTTGCGCAGCAGCAAGTCCCGCAGGACCTGAACCGATTACTGCCACAGTTTTTCCACTAAGTCTTGACGGTGGCTGTGGAGTAACGAAACCTTGCGCGAAAGCTCGATCAGCAATCTCGACTTCAATTTGTTTTATGGTCACAGATTCTTTGTTTATCGCAACAACGCAAGCAGTTTCACACGGTGCAGGACAAAGTCGACCAGTGAATTCTGGAAAATTATTTGTGGCGTGTAAACGTTCAGATGCTTCTCGCCAGTCCTCATTGAAAACTAGATCGTTCCATTCAGGTATTAAGTTTCCAAGTGGACAGCCGTTATGACAAAATGGAATACCGCAATCCATGCATCGTCCTGCTTGCAGTTTTAATTTATTGGTTTCAAAAGGTTCATAAACTTCACGCCAATCCATCAAACGCAAATCAACTGGTCTTCTTTTAGCGGTCTCTCTTCTGTTATTTATAAAGCCTTTTGGATCACCCACCAGACACCCCCATTACTGCTTGCATTGGATCTGTGCCTTCTTTTTCAGCTTTGGCTTGTGCTAATAAAACTCGTTTATATTCACGAGGCATAACTTTAGTAAATTTCTTAAAGTTTGAATCAATCAACAACTCTTTGGCTAGTGGTGAATCTGTTTCTTCAGCATAACTTTTAATTGTTTTAGATAAAAATTCTTTATCCAGATCATCTAATTCTTCTAGTTCCACCATTTCTGGATTAATGTTTTCAACATTCAGATCAACTACATAGGCAATTCCACCACTCATGCCAGCAGCAAAATTTCTACCTGTTTGTCCAAGCACTATTACTCGACCACCAGTCATATATTCGCAGCCATGATCTCCCACACCTTCAACTACGGCAATAGCTCCAGAATTTCTTACACAAAATCTTTCTCCTACTAAACCTCTAACAAATAATGTTCCCGAAGTTGCTCCATATGCAGCGACGTTTCCAGCTATTACGTTGACACCTGAATCAAATTTAGAATTGCGATCTGGTCGCACTACTATTTTTCCACCAGATAAGCCTTTACCCAAATAATCATTAGTATCGCCTTCAAGTCTTAATGTCAGACCTTTTGGAATGAATGCTCCAAATGATTGACCTGCTGTACCGTTGAAAGTTAATTCAATGGTTCCCTCTGGTAATCCTGCTCCACCAAAATTTCTTGTTATGCGACTTCCCAGCATGGTGCCTACCGTGCGATTAACATTTCTGATGGCAATTTGCGCTCTGACCAGTTCACTCTTTTCTAGTGCTGGTTTACAGATTTCAATTAATTCATTATCTAAAGCATCGACTAAACCATGATCTTGCATAGTGGTTTGATGCAAAACTGCGTCTTTTGTGGTTGTTACTCTATGCAATATTGGTGATAAGTCTAACCCGGCTGCTTTCCAATGCTCAATTACTTTCTTGGTATTAAGAACTTCAGAATGACCTATTGCTTCATCCAATGTTCTAAAACCTAATTCAGCTAAGTACTCACGAACTTCGGTAGCAATAAATCTGAAAAAGTTTTCTACGAATTCTGGTTCACCAGTAAATTTCTCTCTTAATATTGGGTTTTGTGTTGCAACACCAACAGGGCAAGTGTCTAAATGACAAACCCTCATCATCACACAACCCATCACAACTAGCGGGGCGGTAGCAAATCCAAATTCTTCTGCACCAAGAAGTGCTGCGACTATTACATCTCTACCTGTTTTTAATTGTCCATCTGTTTGCACAACAATGCGATCACGTAAACCATTTAATAACAAAGTTTGTTGAGCTTCTGCTAAACCAATTTCCCAAGGACCACCTGCGTGCTTTAAAGAAGTTAAGGGACTTGCACCTGTTCCCCCATCATGACCTGAAATTAGAACCACATCAGCATGAGCTTTCGCAACTCCTGCAGCCACCGTTCCCACCCCAACTTCGGCAACAAGTTTGACATGAATTCTGGCCTTATCGTTTGCGTTTTTCAAATCGTGAATTAATTGCGCTAAGTCCTCAATGGAATAAATATCATGATGCGGTGGAGGTGAAATTAATCCCACTCCAGGTGTTGAGTGTCGTGTTTTAGCAATCCAGGGATAAACCTTGTTTCCTGGTAGTTGTCCACCTTCTCCAGGTTTAGCACCTTGCGCCATTTTTATTTGAATATCATCGGCGTTGACTAAATATTCACTGGTCACACCAAATCTGCCACTAGCAACTTGTTTAATAGATGAACGTTTGGAATCACCGTTTGCCATTTTTTGGTAACGTTCTGGATCTTCTCCACCTTCGCCAGTGTTTGATTTAGCACCCAAACGATTCATGGCAATTGCTAATGTTTCATGAGCTTCACCTGAAATTGATCCATAAGACATAGCTCCTGTGCTAAATCTGCTAAGGATTTTCTCGATTGGTTCCACTTCTTCAATAGAGATAGATTTACGATCGCCCTTAAATTCAAATAGTCCTCTAATGGTCATTAATCTTTTTGATTGCTCATTAACTTTTTCGGTGTAATCTCTAAAAACATCCATTTGTCCTGTGCGGGTGGAATGTTGTAATTTGAAAACAGTTTCGGGATCAAATAAGTGTGGTTCACCTTCTCTGCGCCATTGGTATTCCCCACCTATTGCAAGTTGTCTGTGCGCAGGTGAAATTCCACTAAATGGGTATGCCACATCGTGTCGCTTAGATACTTCTTGTGCAATTACTTCTAAACCAACTCCGCCGAGTCTAGAAACTGTTCCAGTAAAGTATTTATCTATAACTTCATTTGAAATACCTATGGCCTCAAATATTTGAGCTCCACGATAAGAAGCAACAGTTGAAACACCCATCTTGCTCATAACTTTTAAAACACCTTTACCTAAAGCTTTGACCAAATTTCTAACCGCTTTTTCAGGTGAAATATCACCCATTCTTTTTTGTCTAACCATGTCTTCAACAGTTTCCATCGCCAAATAAGGATTGACTGCGGCTGCACCATAACCAATTAAAAGTGCCACATGATGAACTTCTCTAACATCACCTGCTTCAACTATCAAACCTATTTGCATTCTTTGTTTGGTACGAATCAAATGATGATGAACAGCTGCTACTAATAGCAAAGACGGGATAGGTGCATTATCGGCATCACTGTCACGGTCACTCAAAATTAGTAAATGTTTACCGTTTTTAATGGCCTCATTTACTTCAATAAATATTTCTTCAATACGATTTTCTAACCCTATGCCACCTTGGGCTACTTTGTATAAACCCGAAAACTTTTGAGCAGCAAAACCTGGTTGATCTCCATCTCGGTTTATGTGAATCAACTTTGCCAACTCGTCGTTATCAATCACAGGAAAAGGCAAAACCACTTGTCTGGCATGAGCAGGTGTGGGAATCAATAAGTTGCCTTCTTCCCCAACCGATGAAGAAAGTGAAGTAACAATTTCTTCTCTTATGGCATCAAGTGGTGGATTGGTTACTTGAGCAAACAATTGAGTGAAATAATCGAAAATTAATCTGGGGCGACTACTTAAAACCGCAATAGGTGTATCTGTTCCCATCGAACCTAAAGGTTCATTAGCGTTTTTAGCCATGGGGGTAAGCAAAATTTTTAACTCTTCATCTGTGTAGCCAAAAGTTTGTTGTCTTCTAAGTACAGATGAATGCGTGTGAACAATGTGTTCGCGGTCAGGTAATTCTTCTAAGTGAACTAACCCAGCGTGCAACCAATCCTGGTAAGGATGTTGGCTAGCAAGACTGTTTTTGATTTCTTCATCTTCAATTATTCGCCCGTTATCGGTATCAACCAAAAACATTTTTCCTGGCTGTAACCGTCCTTTTCTTATAACTGTTGCTGGATCAATTGGCAACACTCCTGATTCACTTGCTAAGACGACTAGCCCGTCATTGGTTACCCAAAATCTTCCAGGGCGTAATCCGTTTCTATCAAGTACTGCCCCAATTACATGTCCGTCGGTAAAAGTTACGCAAGCTGGACCATCCCAAGGTTCCATAAATGAAGCATGGAATTCATAAAATGCTCTGCGCGCTGGATCCATGCTGGGATTATTTTCCCAAGCTTCGGGAATCATCATCAATATTGAATGTGGTAGTGATCTTCCACCTAAATGAATTAGTTCTAGCACTTCATCAAATGATGCAGAGTCACTTGCTTCGTTTGAACATATAGGAAACACTCTTGCTAAATCACCTGGAATTAAATCTGTTTTAATTAAATTCTCTCTTGCGTGCATCCAATTTCGGTTTCCCTTTACCGTATTGATTTCACCATTATGTGCAATCAATCTGTAGGGATGCGCCAAAGGCCAGGATGGAAATGTATTTGTGCTAAAACGTGAATGAACTAAAGCAATCTTTGACACCACTCTGGTGTCTGATAAATCTGGATAAAATGGTTCTAATTGACCTGTGGTTAACATTCCTTTGTAAACAACACTTCGCGCAGATAGTGAAGCAAAATATGCTGTGGAACTATTTTCAACAATTTTTCTGAAAGGATAAATTGCTCGATCTAAATCGATATCACTCAGTTTTTTGTTTGCTAGTTGGATAAAAATCATTTCAAATCTTGGCATAACACGTTGCGCAGTTTGACCAATTTCATTTGAATTTGTCGGAACATCTCTCCAACCCAAAATGGTTATGTCTTCTAGCTTGGCAACAGAATTAATCTTTTCTTTGGCTTCCTTATATTCGGATTCGTCTTTTGGTAAGAAAACAATTCCCACACCATAGAAACCCTGTTTAGGTAACTCAAAATCAACTACTTGTCGATAAAAGTCATCCGGGATTTGAATTAATATTCCTGCCCCGTCACCAGAGTCAGGTTCGCTTCCAGATGCTCCGCGGTGTTCTAAATTTCTTAAGGCTTCTAAACCTGAGGCAACAATTTTGTAGGTAGGTGTTTTATTTAAAGTAGCAACTAAGGCAACACCGCAAGCATCATGTTCAAAAGATGAATTGTAAAGACCTTGGTTGTTGTTGCTTAACATTTTCAAAAAATTGTCCCTGGCCATTTTAGATATTTTCGGCGGGACGACGATGGCCCAAAACTTGCTCTTACTTACTAAATCTTACCTCACCAAGTGTTATAGCGCTGCTCCGATTGTGGTGCCCAGAAACCAGGTAATTGCTGCTGCCCCGCTACCGATGAGTAGTTGACGAGTTCCCGAATACCACCAAGTTCTGGTGGTCACCAATGAAACCAATGCCCCAGCACCAAAAAGTCCGATTAAAGAAATGATCATGGAATAAACAATGTTGGTTGATCCCAACAGGTAAGGAACCAAAGGAACAGTTGCACCAGCAGCAAAAGCAACGAATGAAGAGATTGCTGCCAATTTTGCGGAAGGCAAATCACCTGCCGTTACCCCAAATTCCTCTGAGGTGTGAGCATCAGCGAACGCCTCAAAATTATTACTTAACTCTTTAGAAAATTGCATGGCCACAGTTTCGCTAACCCCACGCTTAATCCACACTTCAGCTAGTTCTTTTATTTCTGCTTCAGGATTTTGTCTTAATTCATTTTTTTCAATTTCTATTTCAGCCATAGCCAATTCGGCTTGACTAGCTACTGAGGTGTATTCACCAGCGGCCATTGAAAAAGCACCAGCCAATAGTCCTGCAAAACCAGCTAGCACAATTGCGGTTGTATTTTCTGCACCGACTGCTTGAGATCCACCCGCCACACCAACCATCAACGCGAAATTTGAAACAAGCCCATCCATGGCACCAAAAACTGCAGGACGCATCCATCCACCATTAATATTTCTATGGATTGTTTCCCCGTCCATCATTTTCTGACTTTGTTTCACTTTTGAGCACTCCTATAAATTTTGGTGTCGATCCCAGGCTTGGTTTTATTACTAATAACAAAGTAGGCCAGACCACACACTATAACTGTCAAACTCATAATTACGTTGAATCTTAAACCCAGAACTATTCGTGCTTCATCAATTCTCAGGCTTTCAGTGAAAGATCTGCCCAGACTGTAGAAGACAACATATAAAGCAAAAAGTCTGGCATGCCCATATTTGAATCTACGATCCAAATAAATCAGCAAGAATCCCACCATCACATTCCAAAGCATCTCGTATAAAAAGGTGGGATGAAAAGTAGCGAAAGACTCAAAACCTGTGGGCCTATTTTTTTCCGCTATTTCTAAAGCCCAGGCAACATTGGTGGGTCTGCCAAATAACTCTTGATTAAAATAATTACCTAATCTGCCAATTGCTTGCGCAAAAATTATTCCCGGAGCGATGGCATCGGCAAATGGTGGCAAATAAATTTTGTAATATTTACAACCGATCCATGCCCCAATTCCTCCAAAGAAAATAGCGCCATATATTCCTAATCCACCATTCCATATTTTGAACGCATCAACCCAGTTCTGATTTGGTCCAAAGTATTTTTCCCAATCGGTAGCTACATGATAAATACGTCCACCGATTATTCCAAAGGGAACAGCAAAGATTGCAACATCACTTATCTCGCCTGTTTTACCGCCACGAGCTATCCACCTTTTATTTCCTAACCAAATGGCTAAAAAAATTCCCACAATGATGAAAAGTGAATAGGCCCGTAGTGGAAGTGGTCCCAGATATAAAACTCCGGTACTGGGACTGGGAATAGTTAACGGAATCAATTCAAATTACTTTCTTGCTTCAGCGACAACCCCGGCAAAACTTGTTGGATCAACAAGAATTGCACTTTCAATTTGTTTCTCGTTCAGATAGAAAGTTGGAGTACCTTGCACGCCACGATCTTGGGCGTGAAGTTGTGAATTTTGTGCCCAACCTTTGTATTTATTGGAAGTTAAGCATGTTTCAAAAGTTGTGATCGCATCATCTTTGATGCCAACATTTTTTGCTAGATCAAGTAATTGTTGATCGGTGAACCCATCGCCCTCTTTTGATGGTTGCATGGCAAAAATACCTGCATGATATTCAGCAGTTTTACCAGCATCAACCGCACAACCAAATGCCATTGTTGCTCTTAGTGAAGCAAGTTGTGATTGTGGAAAATTTCTGTCTAGAAAAATCATTGGATGTAAGGTCAAATTAATGTCACCTTTAACAGCAGCAGCAATAATGTTTTCGCCATTAGCTTTTTCTAGAAAGCCACATGCTGGACATTGAAAATCTTCGTAAAGTTCAGCTTTTGGTGCAGTGGAATCTTGTTTTCCAACTGGCACACCATAACCACCTTGCGCGGTTACCCCTGTAGGAAGCTGCGCCGCTGAATTATATTCAGTGACTTCTTCTGGAGTAATACTGTTTTGAGCTGTTTGACTTTTCACATAAACCCCAGCACCGATTAAACACACAACTAATGTTAAAACAAAAAGTCCACCTATCACTTGGATGGTTTTAGCTTTCTTATTTTCTGAAGAATTTGCGCTGGCTCGAACTTGGGCTGCTTTATTACGAATATCATCTGGGCTAGACATTTAGAATCTCCGAATATGTTTTGAGGTTTAATTCAATCTAACCGTTGTTCCGATTTAGTGCTAATTCTGGTTAGTCTTTGTGAACGCCTCTGGCGAAATCTTTGCACAATTGGGCCACAGCAGCGATGGAATCTTTAAGGTTGGGTTGTTCTAAAATCACGTTCACAAACGCACTACCTACAATTACCCCATCAGCAAATTGTGCAACTTCATGAGCCTGCTCAGAGTTTGAAACACCTAAACCGACTGCAATCGGCAACTGCGTATGTTTTCTAACTCTATTTACTAACTCTTCTGCTCTATTGGATACTTCACTTCTAGTTCCAGTAACACCCATCAAACTTGCCGCATAAACAAAACCTGTAACTTTATTTGTGACAAGTTTCAATCTTTCGTCACTTGAACTTGGGGCCACAACAAACACTCGATCAATTTTATTTTCATCAGTTGCTGTGATCCATGCTTCTGATTCATCGGGTGGTAAATCTGGGGTGATTACCCCAACTCCACCTGATTGATTCATTTGTTGAGCAAATTTATCTATTCCCCATTTTTCAATTGGGCTCCAGTAACTCATGGTTAAAACTGGTTTGCCACTTTTGGAAACTTCTTTAACTATGTGCATAACTTCATTGATTCCAGTTTTGTTATGCAATGCCACATCTACTGCCTGTTGAATAATTGGACCATCCATCAATGGATCACTGTAAGGAACACCAATTTCAACTAAATCAACTCCGCTATTTAGCATTTCTTGCATTATTGCAATCGAACCATCGATAGTTGGGAAACCTGCGGGCAAATATGCAATTAACACTGCTCTGTTTTCAGATTTAGCTTTATCAAATACTTGGTGAATTGAACTCATGATTTTCTAAGTTAACTTAAACCATTTCGCAGCAGTTTCAACATCTTTGTCGCCTCGACCACTGCAATTAATAACAATTACTGCATCCTTACCTAATTCTTTTCCTAATTTAACTGTTCCGGCAATGGCGTGTGCTGTTTCAATTGCTGGAATAATTCCTTCAGTTTGAGACAATAAAGAAAATCCATCCATTGCTTCTGTGTCAGTTATGGGATGATAAAAAGCTCGACCAGAGTCTTTCAACCAAGCATGTTCCGGTCCAACTCCTGGATAATCAAGTCCTGCAGAGATGGAATGACTCGGCAAAGTCTGACCATTTTCATCTTGTAAAACATAGGATCGTGTTCCGTGCAATATTCCGATCGTGCCCCCAGAAAGTGTTGCGGCATGTCTTCCAGTTTCTATTCCGTCACCTGCTGCTTCATAGCCATGCAGTTGCACATCTTTATCTAAAATAAATGGATGAAATAAACCAATAGCATTTGATCCACCACCTACACAAGCAGTAACAGCGGTTGGAAGTTTACCTGTTTTTTCCAAAATTTGTTGTCTTGCTTCAACACCAATGATGCTATGAAAATTTCTACCAATAGTAGGAAACGGATGAGGACCAGCAACTGTGCCCAGTAAATAATGTGTGGTTTCAACATTGGTCACCCAATCACGCATTGCTTCATTGATGGCATCTTTTAATGTTTTTGTTCCAGAGGTAACAGGCACAACTGTGGCGCCCAATAGTTTCATTCGAGCCACATTCAATGATTGGCGTACGGTGTCTTCTTCTCCCATATAAATTATGCACTCGAGACCAAATAACGCAGCTGCAGTCGCAGTAGCAACACCATGTTGACCTGCTCCGGTTTCAGCAATAATTCTTTTTTTACCCATTCGTACCGTAAGTAGAGCTTGTCCAATTACGTTGTTTATTTTATGGGATCCGGTGTGATTTAAATCTTCTCTTTTTAGAAATACTCGAGCACCACCGGCATGTTTGGAAAAGTTTTTTGCTTCGGTTAATGGACTTGGTCTGCCCACATAATCTTTTAGTAAGTTTTGAAAGTCTTCATTGAATTTTGGATCTATTACGGCTTTTAAATATTCTGCTTCAAGTTGATCAAGAGCAGATATTAAAGCTTCAGGAACAAACCTGCCGCCAAATTGACCAAAGTGTCCCGTTTGATCATCGATTTTATGTAAATCTTGCAAAAAAGTTGTCATTTAATTATCGTCCATGATTGGTTGCAGGATGAGCACCAGCTGTTACTAATTCGTGAACTGCTGCTCTGGGATCTTTATGAACTACCAAGCTTTCGCCTACTAAAACAGCGTGGGCTCCAGCATTGGCATAAGTAATCAAATCATGTTTGTCACGAACTCCCGATTCGGCTACCAAAATGCATTCACTTGGCACCAGAGGTGCAAGTCTTATAAAAGTGTTCCTATCTACTTCTAGGGTTTTAAGATTTCGTGCATTAATCCCAATTAGTTTTGCTCCAGCAGCTGCTGCTCTTTTAACTTCTTCTTCTGTATGGACCTCTACCAAAGGAGTCAATCCAATACTTTTTGATCTTTCAATTAATGAAACTAAAGCTTCTTGATCAAGGGCCGCAACAATCAAAAGAGCCAAATCTGCACCGTATGCTCTGGCTTCCCAAAGTTGATAACTAGAAACTATAAAATCTTTTCGTAACACTGGAATCTCAACTGCTTTTCTCACAGCTGCTAAGTCTGCCAAAGAACCTTTAAATCTTCTTTCCTCGGTTAAAACACTAATACAACTTGCTCCACCGGCTTCATACTCTTTGGCAAGTAAAGCTGGATCTGTGATTTCGGACAGATCCCCTTTTGAAGGACTTGATCTTTTAACTTCAGCGATAACAGCAACGCCAGCTTCATTAAAAATAGGATAAGGATCAATTGCCTTAGCAACTTTTTCAACTTGATTTTTTAATTCATCTATGGAAACTTTTTCTTGTCTCAATGCCAAATCTTCACGAACGCCAACGATAATTTCGTCTAGAACGCTCGACATTATTATTCCTTTTCTACTTTCTTCTCGAAGATAATTTTTCCCAGACAATCCAGATGAATCCGCCCAGAAACGCAATTCCGATTCCTATCCAAAACATTTGCCAATCATTACGCACCAAACCAACTGTGGAAACAGCTGATGCCGCAATAATAAGAAAAGTACCAGTCCATGCAGCTGGTGTTTGGCCGTGATTATCTTTCGGCATTAACAAATTCTCCCTAAAGAAATTAGTGGTCTCAGCCTAATGAGGACGCTACGGCAACTGCTTTGAGTACCACTGCTGCCTTGTTTTGACATTCCTTATCTTCACTGCTTGGCACAGAGTCTGCAACAACGCCGGCTCCTGCCTGCACGTAGGCAACCCCATCTTTAAGTAATGCTGTCCTAATTGTGATTGCCACATCCATGTTGCCTGCAAAATCAAAATAACCTAATGCTCCGCCATAGATACCACGTTTCACGGGTTCTAGTTCATCTATTATTTCCATGGCCCGAACCTTAGGTGCGCCAGATAATGTGCCAGCAGGAAATGTTGCCTTCAACGCATCGGCCGTGGTGATGTTTTCATTTAATGTTCCAGTCACAGTGGAGACTAAATGCATCACGTGACTATATTTTTCTACTTGCATAAATTCGATAACTTCCACTGTGCCCGGTTTACAAACTCTTCCCAAATCATTTCTTCCTAGATCAACCAACATCAGATGCTCAGCTTTTTCCTTGGGATCATTTAATAATTCAACAGCAATTTTTTCATCTTCAGCTGTGCTTTTACCTCGAGGTCTGGTTCCCGCAATTGGATGCATCACAGCTTTTCTGTCCTTAACTGTGACTAAAGCTTCTGGACTTGAGCCAATAATTTCAAATTCTGTGGCAGTTAAATCTTTGGTAGGAATGTTTAGGTAATACATATAAGGACTGGGATTGGAGGTTCTTAGCACTCTATATATGTCAATAGCTTTTGCCGTGGTTTTTATGTCAAATCTTTGCGACAAAACTATTTGAAAAGCATCTCCTGCTTCCACATATTCAATGGCTTTTTGCACGGATTCTTGATAATCCTTGCTGATAGTTCTGTTTGTGAAATCTGGTTTAGCGTCATTATTAAAAGTGGAACCAATTTGTGATTGGGGTTGATTTAACGCCTCCTGCATGGCATCAAGCCTGGCTACAGCGTCAAGATAAGCAACATCAACTCTTTCAGCGGTGCCGTCATAGTTAACTGCATTTGCGATCAACCACACGGATCCATCAACATGATCCAGCACTGCAAAATCAGTTGCTAGCAACATAACTAAATCGGGCACTTTTGTTTCATCAGGATTTTGGTTAGGGATTCTTTCAAAAAGTCGAACAATGTCATAAGCCAGATAACCAACTAGGCCACCAGTTAAGGGCGGCAAGTTTGGAAAAGGTTTCGTGGCTAGAAAATCTAGGGTTTGTTTGAATACCTCCCAAACATCACCATCTAGTGCCACACCTTTGGGCGCATGCCCAGACCACAAAGCTTGACCATTTTCGCTGCGCAAAGTTGCAGCACTGCTTACTCCAATAAATGAATACCTGGACCAACTTTGACCATGCTCAGCTGATTCCAACAAAAATGTGCCTGGTCTTTCATTAGCTAACGCTTTGTATAAGCCAACGGGAGTAAATGAATCACCGATTAGACGCCTAACCACTGGAATTACTTTTCTTTCTTGCGCAAAATCTTTAAATTCTTCTAAATCAGGTGTTGTGACCCCAAGTCTGTATTGGTCCATCAACTATTTCGCAGCCCACACGACAACGCCATCAAAACAGGTTTTATCCCCGGTGTGACAAGCTGATCCTTTTTGTTTGACTTTAAGTAAAACTGTGTCTGCATCACAATCAATTCGTAATTCAACTAATTCTTGAGTGTTCCCAGATTCCTCACCTTTAACCCAAAGTTTATTTCTGCTACGCGAAAAATATGTGACCTTTTTTGATTCTAAAGTTTTGGTGAAAGCTTCCTCATTCATCCAAGCCATCATCAAAACTTGATTACTAACTTCTTCAGTGGTTATTACCGGGACTAAACCATTTTCATTAGCTTTCAGAGAATGCCAATACGCAGATATTGAGCCTTGGTTTAGATCTGTCATGTGCTTATTCTTGCTTAGGGTGCCACCTGATTTATCGCTAGGTATCTTTTCGTCTAATCTCTACTTATGGCCTCTTTAGCAAAACGTGAAAGATATGCACTAGCCCAAACTTTAAGAAATCTGGGCCCAGGTTCACCAACTTTGTGTCAAGGTTGGACTTCTTTTGATTTACTTGTCCATTTGATTGCCAGAGAAACTAGACCTGATGCCGCTCTTGGAATATTTATTCCAGCACTATCTTCATACGCTGACAAGGTTGCCACTCAAATAAAAAAACGAGGCTTTGAGGCCTTGGTTCAAGAATTCCAAGACGGTCCTAAAAAATTCTCACCATTTGCTCTCCCCGGGGTTGAAAAGTTTGCCAACTCAATTGAGTTCACAGTTCATCACGAAGATCTTTTAAGAGCGCAACCAAATTATGTGCCCAGATTTTTTAGTGACCAGGATAAACAATTCTTATGGAAGCTTTTTACTCGTTCAGGCAAAATTTTCATGCGTGAGGCTAAAATCGGAATAATTGCAAAATCTGATCAAGGGACATACACCATAAAGTCAGGTAAAAGTTGTGTAACAATTCAAGGGGAAGTAATAGATCTGGTTTTGTTTGCTTATGGAAGAAAATCCGCAGCTAATATCAAATTCGAAGGCGTAGATGACGCAATACAAATAATAAAAGAAGCTAAATTTGGGATCTAATTTCCACGTTGTTTGCTTGTAGTTCCTTTTTAACGTCTTCAATTTTAATATCTTGAAAATGAAAAACACTAGCAGCAAGTAGCGCATTTGCCCCGGCTTTAACTGCAGGGTAAAAATCGCTGACTTTTCCAGCTCCTCCACTTGCAATTAAGGGAACTGAAACTTTTGATCTAATAATTTCTATTAATTCCAAATCAAATCCATCTTTAGTTCCGTCTTTGTCCATGGAGTTTAGTAGAACTTCACCTGCTCCTCTTTGCACCGCTTCAATAGTCCAAGCTAAAGCGTCCAGTCCACAACTCTTGGTGCCGCCATGTGTTGTGACTTCGAAGCCAGAGGTGGCATATTTTTCACTTGTTCTCCTGGCATCAATTGAGATAACTAAAACTTGTGAACCGAAACGATTAGAGATTTCGTTTATCAAATCGGGGTTATTAATCGCGCTAGTATTTATCGATATTTTGTCGGCGCCTGCTCTTAATAAATAATCAACGTCAGCAACACTTTTTATTCCTCCCCCGACAGTTAAGGGAATGAAAACTGCATCTGCAGTTTTTCGCACCACATCCAGCATTGTTTCCTTGTTATCTCTTGACGCAGAAATATCAAGAAAAGTGATTTCATCAGCACCTTGCTCGGCATACATTTTTGCTAATTGCACTGGATCACCAGCATCAACTAAATTCTTAAAATTTATACCTTTTACTACGCGACCATTATCAACATCTAAACAAGGAATAATTCTGGTTGCTAAGGGCATTGTTATTAATCTCCGGCAATCTTCAAAGCGTCCTTCAATGTAAATTTTTGTGCATAAAGTGCTTTGCCAACAATGGCACCTTCAACACCAATATTTGTTAATTGTCTTAAAGCAGCAATGTCAGCTAGTGAGGCAATTCCACCAGATGCAATAACAGGTTTTTTAGTGTGATCCAGAATTTCTTTCAATAACGCAGTGTTAGGTCCTTGTAAGGTTCCATCTTTTGTAACATCTGTAACTACATATCTGGCAGCGTTGTCTTTATCTAATCTAAGTAATGTTTCAATTAGTTCGCCACCTTCTTTAGTCCAACCCCGGGCCGCCAAATTTCTGCCTCGCACATCAAGACCGATAGCAATCATGTCTCCGTATTTACTAATCACTTTGGCTGTCCACTCTGGATTCTCCAAAGCGGCTGTACCCAAATTAATTCGTTGGGCACCAATTGCCACAGCGTTTTCCAAAGATTCGTCATCGCGAATACCACCAGAGATTTCAACTTTGATATCAAGTTTGGCTGTGACTTCTTTAAGTATTTCTCTGTTATCGCCTTTTCCAAACGCCGCGTCTAAGTCCACTAAATGAATCCATTGCGCACCTTGTTCTTGCCAAGCTAGTGCTGCCTCAAGGGGGGAACCGTAGGAAGTTTCTGTTCCTAATTCTCCTTGCACTAAACGAACTGCTTGACCATCTGCAACATCAACGGCTGGTAAAAGTATTAGTGGTTTCAAATCAAACACAACCTAACCAATTAGCAAGTAGTTGTAATCCAGCTTCGCCAGATTTTTCTGGATGAAATTGGGTGGCAGATAATGGACCGTTTTCAACACTTGATAAAAATCTTTCGCCATGAGTTGTGTAGTGCTTTAACGGAGGATCA
This sequence comes from Candidatus Nanopelagicales bacterium, assembly GCA_016463095.1. GTDB lineage: Bacteria > Actinomycetota > Actinomycetes > S36-B12 > UBA5976 > ATZT02. The sequence goes on along the minus strand of JAEMSA010000006.1, from coordinate 35,489 downwards.
ATTTTCTCAGTTCCCACTAAATCCAAATTCTTTGCTGCAAAAGAATGAACAAAGTAAAATTTTTCTTCTGCGACACCATCAAACAGTCTGCTTCCTTGTGATACTTCAATATTGTTCCAACCCATATGAGGCAAAATTGTGGCATCAATTTGAGTGACATCACCTGGCCATTGTTGTAATCCTTGAGTTTTAACACCATGCTCTAACCCATTTTCAAACATAATTTGCATGCCCACACAAATTCCCAAAACAAAACGACTACCAGCTAGGCGCTTGTCAACTATTTCTAAACCTCGAACATTTCTGATCCCGTCAATGCAGGCCGCAAACGCACCTACTCCTGGTATTACTAAGCCATCTGCATCTAAACAAGTTTGGAAATCATTTGAGATAACAACATTGGCACCAACATGTTGCAAACTTTTTTGAGCAGATCTAATATTTCCTGATCCGTAATCAAGCACCACAATATTTTTTGACATTAAAACCCATTCTTAAACATGAGTTTTATCTACAGCACACCCTTGGTTGAAGGAATACCCACAGATTTAGCGTCAAAAGCTACCGCATCTCTTAATGCTCTAGCAACCGCTTTAAATTGGGCTTCCACAACGTGGTGAGCATTTCTTCCTTCAAGTACTTTTATGTGCAAAGTAATATCTGCGCTGTTAACAAAGGATTCCCAAATATGTTTCGTAAGCGTGGTGTCATAAGTACCAATCATGGGAGCAATATCTGTTTCACTGTGCACTAAATATGGTCTGCCAGATAAATCAACCGCTGCACGAACTAAAACTTCATCCAGAGGCAAAGTTGCATCACCATATCTTCTAATTCCTGCTTTGTCTCCCAAAGCTTCTTTAAAGGCAGCACCAAGTGCCAAAGCGGTGTCTTCTATGGTGTGGTGTTCATCAACTGAAATATCACCTTTTGTTTTTACTTTCAAATCAAATGCACCGTGTTTACCTAGTTGACTCAACATGTGGTCATAAAAAGGAACGCCGGTATCAACTACAACTTCACCTGTTCCATCTAAATCTATTTCAACAAGTACGTCGCTTTCTTTAGTAGTGCGAGCTACCCGCCCTTTTCTACTCACGACTTACTCCTTCTTGTTTTGGTTTTATCTAATTATCGTTCATCAATGATTTATCATTGACTTCGGTCAAGGTGTTTCGAACCTAATATCAACAGCTTGAGCATGTGCTGGTAAATCTTCTGCCTGAGCAAGAGTTCTTATTTGATTTGCCGCCTCTTGCAATGCATCTGCAGAGTAATTAATGTAATGAACTCCTTTAAGGAATGTTTGTACAGATAATCCAGAAGAGTGGCAAGCACAACCTCCAGTTGGTAGTACGTGGTTGCTACCAGCCAAATAATCACCTAAAGAAACAGGTGCATGTGCTCCAACAAATATCGCACCAGCATTTTTGACTTTCAAAGCTATTGCTTGGGCATCTACAGTATGTATTTCTAAGTGCTCAGCAGCATATTGATCGACTACTGCTAAGCCTTGATCTAAATCTTTTACTAAGACAATGGCACTTTGTATTCCAGCTAAGGCTTCAGTAATACGAGCAGAATGTTTGGTTTGTGGTACTTGTAATTGCAATTGAGCCACCACTGCATCAGCTAACTCTTCTGAAGTAGTCACCAGCACACTTGCAGCCATAACATCATGTTCTGCTTGACTAATCAAATCTGCAGCAATCCAGTTAGCGTTACCACTCTCATCTGCCAAAATGGCAATTTCTGTTGGTCCTGCTTCGCTATCGATTCCGATTAATCCTCTTAGGATTCTTTTTGCGGCTGTGACATAAATATTTCCTGGTCCAGTGACCATATTTACTGGCTCACAAGTTTCTGTGCCATAAGCAAACATGGCAATGGCTTGTGCCCCGCCAACTGAATAAATTTCAGAAATACCTAAAAGTTTGCACGCAGCCAAAATTGTTTTATTGGGCCATCCATTATTTTCTTTTTGAGCTGGACTTGCTACAGCAATAGATCTAACTCCAGCAACTTGTGCCGGAACTACATTCATCACCACACTTGATGGATAGACAGCATTACCACCTGGAACATAAAGTCCTACGCGATCAACAGGTAGCCACCGCTCACTTACTGATCCGCCCTCAACAACTTCTGTTGTTGAATCTTTTCGAATTTGAGATTTGTGCACGATTTGAGATCGTCTAATTGCTTCTTGTAATGCCTCAATAACATCAGTAGACATTTCGCTAAAAGCTTTGTCAATTACTTCTATGGGTACCAGCAACGATGCTGGCTTTACCCCGTCAAGTTTCTCGGTCCAGGCCATGATGGCCTTATCGCCATTGTTTTTGATGTCTTCAATAATGGGTTTAACCACACTAATTACCGAATCAACATCAACTTGGGCACGCTGCACTACAGTTCGAGGCAATTTCTCGATTTTTCTTAAGTCAATACGGCGAATCATATATTTAATTCTACGGGATGCTCACTTTGGATTCTTGTCATATTCTAAAGCCATGAGAGATGAAGATTCGAATCAGCTGATGTTGCCAATATTTCCTCTCAACACTGTTTTGATGCCACATCAATTAATGCCGTTACACATTTTCGAAAACAGATATAGACGTTTAATTGCCGATTTATTAGCGCTACCTGAGCCTGAGCAACGTTTTGGGATTGTTTCCATAGTTAAAGGTTCAGAAACTGACCATGATCTTCCCCAGATTGCAGAAGTCGGAACTATCGCAGTTTTGAGAAAAACTGCAGCAAATGATGATGGAACTTTTGAAATAATGGTTATGGGTGGTGAACGATTTGATATTCGATCACTAAGTGTGAGTAAAGCTCCCTACTTGATTGGTGAAGTTAGTGTTCGTCCAGAATTACCAGTTGATTTTGATCCCGCAATAATTAGTTTGGCTCAAGAAAAATGTGCTGATTTCATGATGATGATGGATGCTGACAATGACAACTCTGCTCACGATTTACCCTCAGAACCTTCAGCTTTAAGTTTTTTAATCGGTGGACTATTGCCTTTAACTTCACTAGAACAACAAAGTCTTTTAAACATGGATGATGCCAACTTAAGATTGAAAGCTGTGATGAAAATAATTAATCGTGAAACAATCTTGATGCAGGAAATCCCTAGTGTGCCTACCCCGTTTTTAACAAGAGTGACTATTAGTCCTAATTAAGCAACAGCACTTGGTCCCAGCAATGCCTTTAATTCACCAAACAATGCAGAAGTTGGCTCCACTCTTAATTTTTCATCAATTTTCATGACTGTGGTTTTTTCTCCATTAGTTAAATGCAAATGAACCTCCACTGAACCAGGATGTGTTTGCAAAACTGATTTAATGGAATCAACCACAGGTGGAGTGCACCTGGTTAAAGGTAATTTAACTATCACTGGACCAGTGCGTTGTTTATTTAAATCTGGCACTGAAAATTCCAATGCCACAAGTTTTGGACTTTCTTCTTCTCTGGCATCAATTTTTGCTTTCACTGCCAAAATGGCATCATCATGAATTAGTCCCGACACATTGGCATACGTTTGAGAAAAAACCATTAAATCAACAGCGCCGGCTAGATCTTCTAGCGTGACTATGGCCCATGACGCACCTTGTTTGGTAACTTTTCGTTGAATATTTGTTACTAAACCTGCGACAGTAACAATTTCGCCATCATTTTTGTTACCGTGGGTAATATCTGCCATGGAAGTATCAGAGAATCTGTTTAATAAATGTTCAATTCCCAAAAGTGGGTGATCACTCACATAAAGACCCAACATTTCTCTTTCAAAATTGAGCAATATTGCTTTATCCCATTCACCTTCCGGAATTGAAATTTGTGCTCCAGTGATTGAAACAGTTTCACCACTTGAGGATCCAAATAAGTCATATTGTCCAATTGATTCAGCTCGTTTAGATTCACTAGCACTTTCAACTGCTTCTATGTGCACACTTAGTAAACCTTTTCGAGAATGTCCTAGGGAATCAAATGCCCCAGCTTTAATTAGTGCTTCAATAACTCTTTTACTGCACACAGCTGGATCTACTTTTTTCAAGAAATCAAAAAAGTCACTAAATCTCTCATTTTTTTGCCTGGAACTAATAAGAGCCTCCACCACATTTTCACCCACGTTTTTAATTGCTGATAAACCAAAACGAATATCATTTCCTACAGGTGCAAATTCACTTAAGGATTCATTAACATCTGGTGGCAAAACTTTGATGCCCATGCGACGACATTCGTTTAAATAAATTGCTAACTTATCTCGATCATCTTTAACACTGGATAGCAGTGCTGCCATATATTCTGCTGGAAAATTTGCTTTCAAATAAGCAGTCCAATAAGAAACTAATCCATAACCTGCAGTATGTGCACGGTTAAATGCATAATCTGAGAAGGGAACCAAGGTGTCCCACAAAGTTTTGATGGCGTCTTCACTGTATTTATTGGCGCGCATCCCATCTCTAAAGGGCACAAATTCTTGGTCAAGAATTTCTTTCTTTTTCTTACCCATCGCACGTCTTAACAAATCGGCTTTACCCAATGAATAATCAGCCACTTTTTGTGCGATGGCCATTACTTGTTCTTGGTAAACAATCAGTCCGTAGGTATCAGACAAAATTTCATCTAGTGGTTCAGCTAAGTCTTCATGTATTGGTTTAACTTGCGTTCTTTTATTTTTTCTATCTGCGTAATCATTGTGTGCGTTTACTCCCATTGGTCCTGGTCGATAAAGTGCCAGCACCGCTGAAATGTGTTCAAAATTGTCTGGTTGCATGGAGCGAAGTAATGCTCTCATCGGTGCCCCGTCTAGTTGAAAGACTCCTAAAGTGTCTCCCCTACTTAATAGTTCATAAGTTGGTTTATCTGTTAGTTCTAGCTCTTCTAAAGTAAATTCAATATTTTGGTTTCGTTTAATGTGCGCTAAACAATCATCTAACACAGTTAGATTTCTTAAACCTAAAAAGTCCATCTTCAGAAGCCCTAAAGATTCACAAGCCCCCATATCAAATTGAGTGATGATGGCACCGTCTTGTTCGCGTTTCCACAAAGGCACCACATCAATTAATGGTTCGCGACATAAAATTACGCCTGCTGCGTGTACTCCTGGTTGTCTTCTTAAACCTTCCAGTCCCCGGGCTGTGTCAACGATTCGTTGCGCATCAGGATCTGCTTTATAAAGATTTCGAAACTCGTTTGCTTCTTTGAAGCGATCATCAGTTTTATCAAAAATTGAGGCAAGTGACATGTCTTTGCCCACAACTGGTGGTGGAATGAGTTTGGTAATTTTATCAGAAACCGCAAAAGGATAACCTAAAACTCGTGCTGAATCTTTAATTGCAGCTTTGGCTTTAATGGTTCCGTAGGTGATGATTTGTGAAACGTGATCTGATCCATATTTTGTGGTGGCATAACGAATCATGTCAGCGCGTCTTTTTTCATCAAAGTCAATATCAATATCAGGTAGGGAAACTCTTTCAGGATTTAAGAATCTTTCAAACAACAAACCATGTTTTAATGGATCTAATTCGGTTATTCCTAACGCAAATGCAATTACCGATCCCCCAGCAGAACCTCGCCCTGGTCCCACTCTAATTTTGTTTACTTTGGCATAGCTAACCAAATCTGCTACCACTAGAAAGTAACTAGGAAAACCCATTTGATTAATTACGTTTATTTCATATTCTGCTTGTTTTTGATGGGTATCAGGAATTTGGTTTTTAAATCTTTTTGCTAATCCAATTTGAACTTCTTTAGCCAACCAGGTTTCTTCAGTCTCACCAGCTGGTACCTCAAAACTGGGCATTAGATTGGCGCCTTCAGTAAACTTCACATCACATCGCTCAGCAATCAATAAAGTGTTATCGCAAGCTTCTGGAAAATCCTTCCACAAGGAGCGCATTTCTGCTGGGGATTTTAAGTAGAAATCTTGAGCATCAAATTTGAATCTATTTGGATCACTCATAGTTGTTCTAGTGCCAACACACAGCAGCACTTCATGTGATGCAGCATCAGCGGCGTAGGTGTAATGCAAATCATTCGTGGCAACTAGAGGAATATTTAAATCTTTAGCAATCTTTAGTAATGCTGGTCGAGTTTTTGTTTCTATATCTAAACCATGATCCATTAGCTCACAGAAATAGTTTTCTTTACCAAAAACTTCTTGCATAGCACCAGCAACTTCTCGGGCTTTTTTCTCATCTCCGACCTGTAACCATCTATTCACTTCACCAGATGGACAACCTGTAGTGGCAATTAATCCTTTGCCATATTTTTCGAATAATTCATAATCAAATCTTGGTTTGTAGTAATAACCTTCAATGCTGGCAAGTGATGAGATTCGAAATAGGTTATGCATTGCTTCAGTGGTTGTCGCCCACATGGTGATGTGAGTGTAAGGAGATTTACCTCGCCCAAACTCTTGATCTTCACTTTTTGAACTGCTACCAAAATCCAACATCTCCCTAGATTTACGACCGTTAGGTGCGTAATAACCTTCAATGCCAATTATTGGTTTAATACCTTGCTCGTTGGCATGTTTATAAAAATCAAATGCACCATAAAGGTTTCCATGATCTGTAATAGCAATAGCAGGCATTCCTAGCCTTTTAGTTTCACTCATTAACGGATTTAGTCGAGCAGCACCATCAAGCATTGAATATTCGGTATGAACATGAAGATGAACAAAAGAATCACGATCGGACATGACTAACTAAAGGTCCTTTCTTTTGAAAAATACAAGGGGAAGATTTGTACTACTAATTTATGTCTTACTGCTGACAATTTTACTTATACGCCTCGGCGATGCGGGTAAGACTTAATGTTAAGTCTTGAGGATAAGTGGAGTTAAAAGTCATATCTACCCCAGTTTTTGGGTGACGAAGTGTTAACTCAGAGGCATGTAACCACTGGCGCAGCAATTCAAGTTTTACGGCCAGCTTGGGATCTGCTCCATACATTGAATCCCCAACACAGGGATGCTTAATGGCTGCCATATGAACTCTGATTTGATGTGTTCTGCCTGTTTCTAACTCAATCTTTAAAAGTGATGCACCAGCAAAAGCTTCCATGGTTTCATAATGAGTCACACTGTCTTTTCCACCATTTACTACCGCGTATTTGTAATTTTCTTGTGGATGCCTATCAATTGGGGCATCAATTGTTCCTTTGGAAGGATCAGGATGACCTTGTACTAGTGCGTGATAAATCTTTTTCACTGTTCTATCTCTAAATTGATCTTTCAAACTTTCGTAGGCTAATTCACTTTTTGCCACAACCATCACACCACTTGTTCCAACATCTAGGCGATGCACAATACCTTGTCTTTCTGGTGCACCACTTGTAGAGATTGTGTGACCAAGTGCGCTCAAAGATGCTGTGACAGTTGGACCTTCCCAACCAGGACTGGCGTGAACTGCAACACCAACTGGTTTATCTATTACGACAATATCTTCATCAGCAAACAAGATAGGAATTGTTGTTACCTGATCAGCTGGATTTATCGCTGTTTTAATAATTGGGTTATATATAATTTTGTCACCAGTTGTAACACGGTGAGACTTTAAAGCTATTTTGCCATTAACTAAAACAGAACCAGCATCAATATCTGAGGCAACTTTGGTTCGAGATAGATCGAAACTGGAAGAAAGCAGGGCATCAATTCTTAAACCCTCTTGAGATTCTTCAACTTCTAACAAATATTCACTCATTTTTTTGAACTCTTTTTATAAGGATCTTTTCCAAATAAAGTCATGGCAGCAATAATTACCGCAGAAATACTCACACCCATGTCAGCAATATTAAAGATGGCCCAATAGGGAATCTGGATGAAATCCACCACTGCTCCACGAAAGACCCCAGGTGATCTAAATAAACGATCAATTAAATTACCTACTGCCCCGCCCAGCATTGCCCCTAAGCAAATAGCCCAACTTAATCTGACTACTTTTCGTCCTGTTCTATATATATAGAACGAAATCACAAAGGCCAACAGCGTAAATACCCAGGTGGTATTGGAACCCAAACTAAAGGCTGCCCCTGAGTTTCTGACGAAGGTTAGTTGCAGCACAGGGCCAGCACTCTGGCCAAAAATAGCTGGAATCAGCACAATGTTTGACGAATTTTCCAGAAACCGCACAGCTAAGTCTTTGGTTATTAAATCTAGAACGATTACGCCTAGTGCCATTCTCAGCATTAATTCTTGCAAATATGTGCGACTCTTCACCTAGCGAACACTACGCGTATCAGGGTTCTCCTAAACTACGAGAGCCCACTTTTTTCTTATTTCTCGTTTATTAAAAGTTAGGAAGGTGTCCAAAACGTGTATCGCGAGGTACCCAATCGCATCAACCTTCCTGAAATGGAACGCGAAGTATTGGACATGTGGGAATCTGAGGAGATTTTTCATAAATCCCTAAACCAAAGAGATGAAAATAATAGTTGGATCTTTTATGAAGGACCCCCAACTGCAAATGGTAAACCTGGAGCTCACCACGTTGAGGCAAGAGTTTTCAAAGATGTTTTTCCCAGATTCAAAGCCATGCAAGGTTATTACGTTCCAAGATATGCAGGTTGGGATTGTCACGGTTTACCAGTTGAATTAGCAGTCGAAAAAGAATTAGGTTTCACCGGCAAAACCGATATTGAAAAATATGGGGTTGCTGAATTCAATGCTAAATGTCGCGAATCAGTTTTACGAAATGTGAACGATTTCACCACCATGACTTCACGCATGGGCTATTGGGTGGATTTTGATAAAGCATATTGGACTATGAATCCAAGTTATGTTGAATCAGTTTGGTGGTCATTAAAAGAGATTCATAAAAAAGGTTTACTGGTTTCTGATTACCGAGTCAGCCCTTATTGCCCACGATGTGGCACCGGTCTCTCAGATCATGAGTTGGCACTGGGTTATGAAACCATCACTGACCAATCTGTGTATTTGAAATTTCCTGTCCTTGATGGGGATCTTTTTCAGAAATATAAAAACCTTTCATTACTGGTGTGGACCACAACTCCCTGGACAACAATTAGTAACACTGCAGCTGCTGTTGGTCCCAAAATTGATTACTTAATTGTTGAATTAGCAGATGAACATTTTGTGATCGCTGAAGCATTAGTAGCTTTGTTGGGTGATGAAATTAAAGTCAAGGAAACTGTTAAGGGTAAAGATTTAGAAGGTATTCACTACCAACCACCATTTGGAAAAACACTTTTCGAAGACGATGCCCCCGCAGCCCTTCATAGTGTGGTTTTGGCAGATTATGTAACAACTGAAGATGGCACCGGAATTGTGCACCAATCACCTGCGTTTGGAGCAGAAGACTTACAAGTTTGTAGAAAATATGGATTACCAGTTGTAAATCCAGTTCAGGCAGATGGGCACTTCGCACCACATACTCCATTGGTGGCAGGACAATTCTTTAAGAAAGCCGACAAAGATATCGTCAAAGATTTAAAGAAACGTGGCATTTTATTTAAAGACTTAGCTTACGAACATCAATATCCGCATTGTTGGCGTTGCCACACTCCTTTGATGTATTACGCCCAACCTTCTTGGTACATCAGAACTACCCAAATCAAAGATGCGCTACTCAGAGAAAATGAAAAAACCAATTGGTTTCCTAACACCATAAAACATGGTCGATACGGCGACTGGTTAAACAACAATATTGATTGGGCTTTATCAAGAAATAGATATTGGGGCACTCCCCTTCCTATTTGGATTTGCGAAGATAAACACCAAACAGCTGTTGGGTCATTAAAAGAATTAAGTGAACTCTCTGGTCAAGATGTGACTAACACTGATCCTCATCGTCCCTTTGTTGATGACATTACAATTCCATGCCCGGAATGTAAAAAAATTGCCCAGAGAGTTCCGGAAGTAATTGATTGTTGGTATGACTCAGGTGCCATGCCTTTTGCTCAACTTAGTTACCCACAAAAAAATAGTGAACTGTTTAAGAAAAGTTATCCTGCTGATTTTATTTGCGAAGCAATTGATCAGACCAGAGGTTGGTTCTACACTTTGATGGCTATTGGCACTTTAGTTTTTGATCAAAGTTCATACAAAAACGTTGTCACACTTGGTCACATCTTGGATGAAAAAGGTCGCAAGATGAGTAAGCATCTAGGAAATGTTTTGGAACCAATAGCTTTAATGGATGAACACGGTGCAGATTCTGTGCGCTGGTTCATGTTGGCCTCAGGATCTCCGTGGCAGTCAAGGCGAGTTGGTCATGCTGCAATTCAAGAAGTAACCAGAAAAGTTTTACTTACTTATTGGAATACTGCATCATTTCTTTCTCTTTACACTCGTTTATCAACCTATAATCCTGGTGACAAAGTATTAGCTAGAAAAGATAGACCAGAAATTGATCAGTGGTTATTAAGTTTGGTTGATGATGCAGTTTTGCAAGTGACTAATGCCTTAGAAAACTTTGACACTCAAAAAGCTGGACGAGTACTTGCCGATGTGGTGGATGACATGTCAAATTGGTATGTCAGAAGAAATAGAAGAAGATTTTGGGATGGCGACCCGGTTGCACTAGCCACTCTCCACGAAGCATTAAGAACCATAACTTTGATCATGGCACCCTTTGTGCCTTTCATTACAGAACGTGTGTGGCAAGACATGTTTAAAACCACCACGGATACTTCATTGCAATCAGTTCATTTAGCTAATTGGCCTAAGGCAAATAAATCTGAAATCAGAACTGATCTGATCGAAAACATGGGACTAATTAGACGCTTAGTTGAACTGGGCAGAGCTGCTCGCGCTGAAGGTAAAATTAAGAATCGTCAGCCACTTTCACGTGCACTAGTTGCGGCTAAAAACTGGGATAAAGTTCCCCAAGATTTAAGAGACCAACTAGCTGAAGAATTAAATATTCTAGATTTACAATCACTGGGTGAAACTGGTGATTTGGTTAACGTTGCACTTAAGGCTAACTTTCGAACTCTTGGTGCCAGATACTCCCAAGAAACCCCCGCTATTGCTAAAGAAATAACTAAAGCAGATGCCCCATCTTTAGTTAAACAGTTAAGAACCAACAACAAAGCAGTAATCAAACTTGAAGATCAGGAATTTGAAATCACGACAGAAGATGTGATCATCACTGAAACCCCCCGAGAAGGTTGGTCTGTAGTAAGCCAAGATGGTGAAACAATTGCACTTGATTTGGAAATCTCTCCTGAGTTAAGAAGTTTAGGAATTTCTCGCGAAGTGATCAGAATGATTCAAGAAGCCCGAAAAACTTCAGGCTTAGACGTTTCAGATCGAATCAACTTGAAATATCACACTACCGATGAACAAGTCGGGAGTTCAATTAGTGAAAATATGGAAGTTATTAAAAGTGAAGTCTTAGCGTTAAGTTTTGCTGCAGAAAAGGCAACGAGTGATCCGACCACTAAAGATGAAGATTTGAATCTAGAAATTTGGATTGAAAAAGCTTAACTGCTTTTAATCGTTTTGTGGTGTTTCAGTTATTACTTTAACTGGTCCAGTGCTATCAATTGACTCATGTAACTGAGGACCTAAATCAGTAAGTAGTCCAGATAACCAGCCTCTTAAACGAGTACGGTATTCCACTTCTATTGCTTCAAGTCTTTTTATTTGTGCAGAAATTTCAGCTTTTTCTGATTCAACACTGGATGAAATTGATGCTGCTCTAGCTCTTGCTTCTCTTACTAGTCTTTCTGCTTCGTTGGTAGCTGCAGTTAATGCTTGCTGGGCCAAAGTTAAAACTTCAACGGGTGATTTGGTGTCAACACTTTGAGAAGAAGAAAGAGTTGTACCTCTTTTAGCCATTTCCACTTCGTTTTGTAAAAAAGCTATTTCTTCCACAATTTTTACTAAAAATGCGTCAACTTGTTTAATGTCATAACCAGTGCGCCAACGGGTGGTATCAAAAACCACACTTGATACTTCTTCAGGGGTTAAAGCCATTTTTACTCCAAAATTTAGTAACGAGGCCTAATCTACCCTGAGGACCTCAAATTGCGTTGGTTACAGGGAGGAAAATATGCCCATGGCTACTTGAATCAGGATGATAACAACCAGAAAAGACAAGTCCAATGAAACAGAACCTATCCGTACCGGTGGGATGAAACGTCGGAAAAAGTTCAAAGGAGGATCGGTTAAGGAATAAATAGTTTCAACAAGGACTAAAACAAATCCTGTTGGTCTCCAGGAACGGGCAAACATTTGCACATAATCAAAGACTAAACGTCCGATCATCACTAACAGATATAACTGAAGTAGTTGAGCAATTAGGGAACCCATATTGATTTATCTTAATTAAACTTGATTAAAGAAACCATCTTGGGCGACTTGTTGACGAGCTTCTGCCCCAAGATCTACATTTGCTGGCGAAATTAAGAAAACTGAGCTAGTCACTCTTTCGATAGTTCCTCTTAACGCAAAAGCTAATCCTGAAGCAAAGTCCAGAATTCGTTTTTGATCAGAAGGTTCCATTTCAGACAAGTTGATGATGACTGGTGTGCCATCGCGATATTCTTCGCCGATTCTTCGTGCATCATTAAATGCGCGGGGGTGAAGTGTGGTGATTCTGCTAACGGCTTCGGCCATAACAGGTCTTGCCTGTGGGCTCATTCTTACTTCGGGTCTTTCAGCTAAAGCTGTGGAACCACTAGTGGAAAAAGTTCTTGGAGTGGGAGACCAACTTGGAACAACTGGTGCTTGCTCTTCATAAAATTCTTCAATTTCACCATTTAAATAGTGTTGATTATCTTCAACTAGACCTAAATAGACAGCCATTTTGCGAAAGCCTTTTGGCATATCTTCCTCCTGGTCAAATATCTCTATGTCACGTAGGCACTCTTAAGTTGCTGTAGTTACGCCTGTGACTAAAGATAAATTTACCCGATTTTTGGCCTTTCACCGAGTAAGGCAGACCCAATTCGAAGGTGTGTCGCCCCATGCAAAATAGCCGCTTCTAGGTCATCACTCATCCCAGCCGACAAAATTGATGCTTGCGGGTAAGCCTTTAGGAAATCAGCTCTGATCACAGCTAATCTCGCAAAAGCATCTGCTGGGTTCTCCCCAAGTGGTGCCACACTCATTAATCCTTTCAATTCCAGATGAGATGAATCTGTGATTTGTTGAGCTAAAGCCATCAATTCAGTGGGCCACAACCCACCTCTGGTTGGGTCAGGTCCAGATTGATCTAAATCAAGTTGTATTAAAACTGCTTGTTTTTTTTCAACACCTTGAGCACTTTTTTGAATTTCTTTTGCCAAGGATGGTCGATCAACCGAATGAATCAAATGCGCATAACTAACTACAGACTTGGCTTTATTGGATTGCAACTGCCCAATGAAATGCCAATTGAAATCTGCTTGCACTTGCAATCTTTTTAAAGATGCTTCTTGATCTTTATTTTCACCCACATCATCAATGCCAAGTTGTTTAAGTAAATCCACGTCATCAGCTGGATAAGTTTTAGTAACAGCAATCAAAGTTATTTCTGTGCTACTTCTTTTTGCCTCTTGACAGGCTTTGTCAATCCTTGATTGTAATTTTTCTAAATTATCTTTAATACCTGCTAATCGATCACTCATTGACTTAACCAAACAACAGTAGCATTTCTTCCTGTCTCAGGATCTCTGCGAAAAGAAAACAGTTCAGGGGTATCAAAGGTGCAAATATTTAGATCTGTGGTTTTAATTTGGTATTGAGCAAGTTGATGCTTCACCCCTTTTCTAATATCAACTGCTAACTGACCGTTAGCAAGTTTCACCGCAGCAGTTGGCACAATGTCTTTTACTTCATCAAATCTTTCTTGAGTGGCTAAAAAGTTTTGGGCACTTATTGTTGGTCCAATAATTGCTTTCAAATTTTCTGGTTCAGCTCCTAAATCAAACATTCCTTCAACCGCATTTGCCACTACCCCAACTAGCATTCCTTGCCAACCAGCGTGAACTACGCCAACTACGTGAGCAATTGGATCAACTAAAACAATAGGCGCACAATCAGCAGACATTATTACTAAACCCAGATTTGTTTCCCTGGTTACTAAGGCATCTGTATCAACATGAACTTCTGGAAATTCTGATTGCACATTAACCACATTTGGGGAATGTGTTGCTTGAATATAAACCAAAGGCATAGCTAAATTCTCAGCAAGAATTTCTCTGTTTTTGAAAACATTTTCTTCTTTGTCTTTAACATGATCTGCCACATTTAAAGAATCAAAAGGTTTTTTACTGACTCCACCCTGACGACCAAAGAAACTCCAGTTTGCTTTGCCTGTCTTGCCAGATGAAATCGGTGCGGGAACCGACATATGTTAGCTACTTTAAGAAATCCGGGACATCAAGATCATCATTCAAGGTGTCATCAAAAACAACTCTTCTAGGAGTAGATGCAGTGCTTGCCTTAAAAGTTGAACCGACTGCAGGTTGGGTAACTGCTGGTTCTCTTGTTCTAGCCACAAATGAGGGAATTTCTGGTTCACCATCTGCAACTGCATGCATAGTACTTCTTCGAGCTGATGCTAAATCTTTATCCACAAATCCTGCTGCAATTACTGTTACTCGTACTTCATCACCTAAAGTATCATCGATTACTGCACCAAAAATTATGTTGGCATCAACAGCTGCAACGCTTTGCACCAAACGGGCTGCTTCATTAATTTCAAACAAACCTAAATCTGAGCCACCTGCAATAGAAAGCAATACTCCCTTTGCTCCTTGAATATCTGCTTCCAATAAAGGAGAAGCGATCGCGTTATTTGCAGCAATTGCAGCCCTATTTTCTCCACGAGCAGAACCAATTCCCATCAAAGCTGTTCCGGCACCGGCCATCACACTTCGCACATCAGCAAAGTCAAGATTTATTAAACCTGGTGTGGTAATCAAATCGGTAATTCCACTTACTCCTTGGAGTAGAACATGATCTGCTTGTCTAAATGCATCAATTACTGAAATGTTTCTGTCAGAAATTGAAAGCAAACGATCATTTGGAATAACAATTAAAGTATCAACTTCATTTCTTAAAGCGTCAACACCCGATTCAGCTTGGTTGATACGTCGCTTGCCTTCGAAATTGAAAGGTTTTGTGACAATACCAATAGTTAAAGCGCCCATTTCTTTAGCAACTTTTGCCACCACAGGTGCGCCACCTGTTCCAGTTCCGCCACCTTCACCAGCCGTAATGAAAACCATGTCAGAGCCTTTTAAAACATCTCTTAATTCTTCAATGTGATCTTCTGCAGCTTGTCGACCAACTGAGGGATCAGCTCCAGCTCCTAGCCCACGAGTTAGTTCACGACCAATATCTAATTTGACGTCAGCATCACTCATCAAGAGAGCTTGCGCGTCGGTATTTATTGCCACAAATTCAACGCCTTTTACGCCGGCTTCAATCATTCGATTAACAGCATTAACGCCACCGCCACCAATACCAACAACTTTGATAATGGCCAAGTAATTTTGTGGTGCAACCACTTAAATAACCCCCTGGTACAACTCTTAACCTCAACTTGAGGCTAAAAGTTGTTGCGTGTGTTAAGCAATGAGAATTTAGACTTCATATGGGACTTAGCCAAGCACGCGACTCGGCGTGTTGCTCATATATAAGCACCTCACAAATTCTTTCTCAGCAGTCAATAGAGTTGGAATATCAAACTAGGAACGACATTCAAGGGGAAATAAATTTCATGCAATTAGTCGTGCCTAAGGAAACCAGTGCGGGTGAAAAAAGGGTTGCAGCTGCGCCTGTGACTATTGCCAAATTAGTAAAACTTGGATTTGAAGTATCAGTTGAAAGCAACGCTGGTTTAACAGCTCTATTTACTAACGAGAATTATCAAGAAGCTGGCGCAAAGATCGTCACTGACATATCCGCTGCAATCAAAAACGCAGATGTAGTTGCATCAGTTGGAATACTTCCTGTGACACTTGCTTCATCACTTAAATCAGGTGCAGTTTGTTTATCTTTCGCCCAAGCAAAAAGGGACAAAGAGAACATTGCAGCCATTGCTAAAGCTCACGCAACTTTATTATCATTTGACTTTGTTCCAAGAATTTCTCGAGCACAAAGTGCTGATGCTTTAACTTCTCAGGCCACCGTTGCTGGTTATCACACCATGGTTACAGCTGCTTCATTGTTGCCAAAAATGTTTCCCTTGGTTATGACAGCTTCAGGAACAATTCGACCTTCGAAAGTTTTAGTTATTGGTGCAGGTGTTGCCGGATTACAAGTAATGGCAACCGCTAAAAAACTTGGTGCAATAGTTTCAGGTTATGACGTTAGAGCTGCAAGTAAAGATGAAGTTAAATCTGTTGGCGCCACATTCATCGAATTAGCATTACCAGTTGTGGAAGGAAGTGGCGGTTATGCCAAAGAAATGGATCAAGAACGTACCAAACTTCAACAAGAACTTTTAACTCCTTACATCACAGCAGCAGATGTTCTAGTAACAACTGCAGCAGTTCCCGGAAGACCAGCACCAAGACTAGTTACCGCAGCAATGCTTAAAGGTATGAAATATGGATCTGTAATCGCAGACATGGCAGCCGAAAATGGTGGCAACGTTGAAGGATCTGTTCCTGGACAAATTGTTGAAGTCAACGGAGTAAAAATCTGGGGCGGACAAAATATCGCTTCTTCCATGGCACCTGATGCATCATTTCTTTTTGCAGGAAATGTCATCTCATTACTTTCCTTCATTGTCAAAGACGGATCACTTGTTATTGACAAAGACGATGAAGTTGTATCTGGTAGCGCTTTAGTAATCAATGGTGAGATCACTAATGATTTTGTTAAAACTGAATTAGGACAGGGATAATTAGATGAGTATCGAAATTGCATTTTTAACAATATTTATCTTAAGCATTTTTGTTGGTTTTGAAGTTGTTTCCAAAGTTTCCACAATCTTGCACACTCCTTTGATGTCTGGAGCTAACGCAATTCACGGTGTAATTCTTGTTGGGGCAATCATCGTCACAGGTCATGCCGATAATAATTTGGAATTAGTTCTTGGTTTATTTGCAATTGTTTTGGCAACTATTAATATGGTCGGTGGTTTTGTAGTAACTGATCGCATGCTTGAGTTATTTAAATCAAAGAAATCAAACAAAGTTGGTGAGAAGAAATGACACCAGCCTGGTCACAGTTAGCAAATCTAGGTGCAGCACTTGCTTTCATTTTGGCACTAAAAGCTTTGTCCTCACCAAAAACTGCACGTCTTGGAAATAGAATTGGTGCTGTTGGGGCGATTGCAGCTGTAGCTATTGTTTTCTTTTCTGAAAGTAATTTAAAACATTTAACATTAATTTTAATAGCCGTGGCAATCGGAACAATTGTTGGTTATGTAGCAGCTAAAAGAGTTCAAATGACACAGATGCCCCAAATGGTGGCATTGTTTAACGGTGTGGGCGGCGGAGCAGCTATGGCTGTTTCCTCAATTGAATTCTTAAAATCTGGAACAACAGATGGATTTGTTGCTTTGTTTGCCACAGTTTTCACAGTCGTCATCGGTTCAATCTCTTTTACCGGATCTATAGTTACATTTTTAAAATTGCAAGAATTAATGACTTCCAGACCAGTTGTATTACCTTTTGGTCGTTTCATAACAATAGGTACAGCAATCGCAACTTTAGTAATGTCTGTTTACTTATTAATTAGCCCAGAAAATTGGGCCTTGTGGACTCTGGTTGGTTTGTCTTTAGTTATGGGAATTTTGTTTGTACTTCCCGTGGGTGGCGCAGATGTTCCAATTGTGATCAGTTTGTTAAATGCATTTACTGGATTATCTGTAGCAGCAAGTGGTTACGTATTAGATAACGTTTTGTTATTAGTTGCCGGTACTTTAGTTGGAGCGTCCGGAACGTTATTAACCCAACTTATGGCTAAAGCTATGGGAAGACCTTTAACTGCAACTTTGTTTGGTGCCTTCACTGCCAGAGCAACTACTGCAGCAACTTCTGCAGTTGATCGACCAGTTAAAAGTGCTGGACCAACCGACATTGCCATCATGCTTGCTTATGCATCGAAAGTGATTATTGTTCCAGGTTATGGTTTAGCGGTTGCTCAAGCGCAACAATCTTTAAGAGAATTAGTTGATTTATTAATCTCTAAAGGTGTAGAAGTTGAATACGCAATTCATCCAGTGGCAGGGCGCATGCCTGGGCATATGAACGTTTTACTTGCCGAAGCTGATGTTCCTTATGAGCAATTAAAAGAAATGGATGAAATTAATTCCGAATTTGCCAGTGCCACTGTAGCTGTGGTGGTGGGAGCAAATGACGTAGTAAATCCTGCTGCCAGAACAGACAAGACTTCCCCAATTTTCGGGATGCCAATTCTTAATGCCGATCAAGCTGAACAAGTTGTATTTATGAAGCGTTCCATGCGCCCAGGTTTTGCAGGTGTGGAAAACGAATTACTTTTCAACGACAAAACAACATTATTATTTGGTGATGCTAAAGATTCATTGTCCAAGGTTGTTTCCGCTGTTAAGTCGATGTAGATGAAAGTTTTCTACACATTCGAAAAATAGAGCAATGTCAGAAGAAAAACTGGTTGCCGTACAAGTAGCTGATATTGGTAATCAACTACCAAAGCATGTCTCGCCCAGTCAACTATCAAGTTTTGATAGATGCTCTTTGGCCTACTGGTTCTCATCTGTTGCAGGATGGCGTGAACCTGCAGGTTTGCCTCAAATAATTGGCACACTTGTTCATGATGTTTTAGAGAATTTTTTAAAGATTAAAGCAGAAAATAGAACCAAAGAAGTGGCCTGGAATTTATTACGCGATACAGGTGAAGTTGTTATTGATCACAACAAGTCTTGGTTAAAAGAGGAAGATTTAGTAACACTTAAGGATAAAAGTGCTGAGTCACTCAAGGGATATTTTGACTTGGAAGACCCTACCCAACTAAATATTGATCTGGAAGATCTAGAACGACCAGTGACCGCCATTTTTGAATCTGTGAAACTTTATGGGCGACTAGATCGAATGACTCGAGATGGTGTGGTGTGGAAAACGAATTACTTTTCAACGACAAAACAACATTATTATTTGGTGATGCTAAAGATTCATTGTCCAAGGTTGTTTCCGCTGTTAAGTCGATGTAGATGAAAGTTTTCTACACATTCGAAAAATAGAGCAATGTCAGAAGAAAAACTGGTTGCCGTACAAGTAGCTGATATTGGTAATCAACTACCAAAGCATGTCTCGCCCAGTCAACTATCAAGTTTTGATAGATGCTCTTTGGCCTACTGGTTCTCATCTGTTGCAGGATGGCGTGAACCTGCAGGTTTGCCTCAAATAATTGGCACACTTGTTCATGATGTTTTAGAGAATTTTTTAAAGATTAAAGCAGAAAATAGAACCAAAGAAGTGGCCTGGAATTTATTACGCGATACAGGTGAAGTTGTTATTGATCACAACAAGTCTTGGTTAAAAGAGGAAGATTTAGTAACACTTAAGGATAAAAGTGCTGAGTCACTCAAGGGATATTTTGACTTGGAAGACCCTACCCAACTAAATATTGATCTGGAAGATCTAGAACGACCAGTGACCGCCATTTTTGAATCTGTGAAACTTTATGGGCGACTAGATCGAATGACTCGAGATGGTGTGGTGCGCATTACTGACTACAAAACATCCAAAAGACCAGCTCCACAGTATTTAACTGATTCGCTACGCCAAGTGATGCTTTATGCAGCTGGTTTGAAAGAAAACGGTTTAGATGTTGGAGAAGTAGAACTCATTTATTTACCTGGCAGAGATCGAGTTAGAAGACCTACCTATAAATCTGCACTTGATCGAGCTGTTCAACATTTAGTTACCACCAGAAGAAAAATGGATTCTTCTTTAGAAAAACAAACTTGGATGGCAAATCCTGGTAACCCTTGCAAATCTTGTGCCTTCATAAAAGCTTGTCCAGCAAAAACCTCCAAAGCCCCTATTCCTGGGACCTCTGAATCTGAAAGTTTGTTAGCAACTTTAAACGTCGAAAAAAGAGTCCGCAGTAAAGCAAGTAATCCAAATGCTGGAATGGAAATGTTGCCCTTCGGAGAACCAGAATTATGACCACTCAAATTCCGCAAGACTGGTTTCCTGGTTTTCCGGTAACCACAGCAGGTTTCTTAAGAATTTCTGCTTCGCAAGTCGGTGCAGAAAACAACAGAGCTTGCCATGATTTTATTTCACTTAAATCAAGACCTGCCGCAAAAATTGGGGAAGGATACTTACAACTTCGCTATCCCCCGTTTGAATCTTTTCCATTAGGAATTGTTAGAGATGCACTTTTGTCCAGTATTAGTAACGAAAAAGTGATTCACGAATTTGAAGACAAAGATGAGATCGCTGAAAGTGCAATTACTGAAGCGATTAGTAAATCCCGTGGCCAAGTTGAAAAATCTCATAAGTTATGGGCTATTGATGCATTAGTTGGGTATTTGACTGCTTGGGAAAAAGCTCGCGTTGAAGATATGGCACACAATATTGATTTCACTGACTTGGAAGTAATTCAAGCATTTGATGACACCGAAGATTCACATACAGAATGGTTTGCCTGGGGAATCTATTTAACTTCCCATGATGGAAAAGTTAGAGAATTTAGGGCTCTTAAATTTTCTAGAGCTGGTTTGACAACGCTTAACCCTGTTAGAGCAGGAGTGATAGCCCGAATTCTGGCCGACGGGGTTCCACACAGTGAACCAAGTTGGAGTTCTCCACGAGATCCAATTTATAAAGTTTTAGCACCAGCTCAAAATGTCCGAATCAGGGAAATTGGTTGCCTTGATGCCAGTCAAGCAATTGTTTTAACAACAAGTGTGGAAGATGCTCGTCAAATGTTTACAAAATCTTTGCCCACAATTATTGAACGCGTTAAAGGAGGCACACAAAAGTCTGGACCAAATTGTAGAAGCTGCAGAGCTAACACGATGTGTGAAACTTTACCTAATCGACCAGGGTTACTAGGTATTACTGCTTTTGCTCCTTGGCCTAAGGCTTATTCACCTTCAAAGTTTCATACTTATCGAAGATGTCCGCGACAGTATTTTTTGCAAGATGAACTTGGCTTAAGAACCAAACCGGAAACTCAAAACTCAGCTCAACAAAGAGGTTTGCTGGTTCATGCTTGGTTAGAGCAAGCACACAAAAGATCAAAAGCTTGCGAAAAAACTGAGCTGCCAACGCCAACAACACTAGGAGTAATAGCTACAGAGCTCAGTTGGAATCAAGATGAAGCAAATGTTGCGTTACCGTTTCTTGCTCAGCATCAATTAACTTGTCCTATAAATAGTGATTCTCAAGTTGCCACTGAAATAGCGGTGGAGGCCCTTGATACTGATGCAGATATTTCAGTCAGCACAAGACCTGATCTTATTTATAAAAATGGTGAAGATTTGGTGTGGCGAGAAATGAAAACAGTTTCCAGTATCAAAGATTTAGAAAATGATATCTATTTCAACATTTATCCACAATTGCCATTAGCAATAAGATTGATGGTTGAAAATGCTTTACCCAAAGATGTTTTGACAAAACTTGGTAATTTTACAAATAAACGAGTTGAATTAGAACTCATATCCAGTGATGAATGTAAAATCATCACCTGGGATTGTGATGATGAAAAAGTTAAACTTGCAGCATGGTCACAATTAGCTGAGCAAGTAGATACCTGGGCTAGTGACACACTTTTTGCACCTTCTGCTAATCCACCTTGTAATTGGTGCAAAGTAAGCCAGTGGTGCGAATTTGCCAATGCCGAACAAGTAAAAGCAGATATCGGTGGACTACAAGTTGATCTTAAAACTGGTGAAATTATTGAGAATTCTTCGATCCCGTTACTAAGTAACGATGATCGGGTTGCTAAAGCTTTAGGTCTTTCTGCATCGTTAGCTGAAGTTAGCGAAAACGATGAAGATATTCCTTTTTGATTAAGGTTTGACTACCGGAAATTCAGGTATGGAAACATCGTATGTTGAACCTGCCATTCTTCTTAAAACTTTTAACACAGCACTCTTATCTTGAGATTTATCAACACTGCCCCATAAAACTTTTCTGCCACTAGTCATCATTAACCAAATCGAGTTTGGGTTTTCTGCATTAGTGATTGTGATTTCGGCTTTTAACCAGTCAGGAAAACTTTGCCAAACTAAAATGCTGGCGGCCCGAGATTTATCATCTGGTCCACTTATTAACGGAAAATTGGCAGCAACTGGTGCTGGTAGATATGGGAAACCGGATTGATCAACTAAGAATCTGCCTGCCGCCATATCGGTTAGCGCAACTGGGGATCTTTCACTAATTTCAATAACCAACGTAGAAGGCCATCCTCTTCTCACATCGGCTCTGCCTATTTGAGAGATCGTGCTGAGTCTTTCAGCCACACTGGCTATCGGCACACGAAACAATTGGGTATTCAAATTCACATTGGCTGTTTTAGTGATTACTTGAACTGGTACTTCTTTGGCTCCCCTGACTTCAATAGTTTTCACAATTAATAAATTTGAGTACCAACCAATATAAAAAAATGTTGAAGCCAGTGCTGATATTAAAATTAGGACAAAAAGAATTCTTCGACGAGTTTTCTTTCTAATCACGATTTCTGTCGGGCTTCTAAAAGAGTAAGAACCTCTGGTGCTAGTAGTCCAATATCTCCAGCTCCTAAAGTCATAATGATGTCATTTGGTTTTGCTCTGTTAACTAGTTGTTGAGCAACTTTTGACCAGGAAGGTTCGAAAATAACTTGATCTGGTGGCAGCGGCACAAGTGATGCCATTGTTTGACCACTTGCTCCAGGAATTGCCTCTTCTCCAGGTGCAAAAACTTCTAACACCACTACTTGATCTGCTAATCCAAGAGCTGCACCGAATTCTTTATTAAATAGCGCAGTGCGGTAATAATGGTGCGCCTGAAAAGCGACCACAACACTTCCCCCTTGAACAACTTCTCGGGCAGCTTTTAGTGTTGCCTCAATTTCTGTTGGGTGATGGGCGTAATCGTCATAAACTCTGATCCCATCTGCACTTCCTTTATATTCAAATCTTCTTTTTGTACCGGTGAATTTGGAAATACCATTTCTCAAACTTGCAAAATCTTTTCCTAAACCTAACCCAACGCAAAGAGCTGCAGCAGCGTTGAGAGCATTATGTAAACCCAACACTTTCAATTGAATCTTGCCTAGGTTCTGGCCAAGATATACGACTTCAAAACTTGGTCCAGGAAGACCCAGTTTTAAGTTTGTAATTTGTAAATCACTTAACTGGTTTGTTCCATAAGTGATAACTTTTACACCTTTTATTTTTACTTTCTCTACCAAATTTTTACCGCCTTGGTCATCCAAGCAGATAACTGTAAAACCGTCTCTAGTTTTAGTTAATTCACAAAACTCCACAAATGCATTTTCTATGTTTTCAAAAGTTTTCCAATGATCTAGGTGATCTGCTTCAACATTTGTGACCACCGCAACTTTTGGTGATAGAAATAGAAATGATCCATCTGATTCATCAGCTTCGACCACAAAAGTGTTTCCTTCACCTAGGTGCGCATTTGAACCAGTTTCGGAAAGCTCACTACCAATTGCAAAGGAAGGATCCTCACCGCAAGCTTGTAAGGCAACGGTGACCATTGAGGTAGTGGTGGTTTTGCCGTGAGTGCCTGAGACAGCAATAGTTTCAAATTGTCTGGTGAGCACTCCTAGAGCATCTGCTCTTCTTAATACTTTTAAATTCTTTTCTCTGGCTGCTTTTAATTCAGGGTTATTTTCTTTTATAGCTGTGGAATGAATAACTGTTTGGCAATCGCTCAAGTTTTGTGGAGAATGTCCCACAAATACTTTCACCCCAATTTTTCTTAAAGCTTCAAGTCTTCTTGATTCTTTTGCATCCGTGCCACTAACTTCCACTCCCTGTGCACACAGCAGTCTGGCAATGCCAGACATGCCTGCACCACCTAAACCTAAAATGTGAACTTTTCCTAAATCGGAAATTTCTTTGTTCAATGTCATTTACTGACTCTATTTATGTGCATTTGCTAAGGTTAACGCGCTTTGAGCAACTTTCTTGTCAGCATCGCGCAACCCATGACCACTGGCGGCCTGTGACAATTCTTGCAATTTGCTGGGGTTTTGTATCAGTTCGCTTACTCGTTGCACCAACAATGCTGCTGTCAATTCGGCATCAGGGATAAGTATTCCTCCCCCATCTTTAACAAGTTGTGCCACATTTTTGGTTTGTTCCCCATTGCCTGCCGCAAAGGGAACATAAATTGCTGGCATAGCTAAAACGGTTTGTTCAGCAATAGTCATGGCACCTGCTCTGGAAATTACCAAATCTGCGGCAGCATAAGCCAATTCCATTTTATCAATGTAGGAAACTGCATGATAAAAACCAAATCGTTTCGTGCTCTGATCAATTGTGTTTTTATTTCCAATGGCGTGCAGTACTTGTATGTTAAGTTTCTCAAATTCTGGAAGACAATCAACTAAAACTCTATTTATTGAGGATGCACCTTGAGATCCACCAAAAACCAATAAAGTTTGTTTATTTTCATCTAAATTGAAATTCTGTCTAGCTGTTGTTCGCATCAATATTTTATCTAAATTTGAAATCTCTGCGCGAAGTGGCATACCTACAGTTTGGGCACCCTTAATTGAATCTGGAAACATTTGAAAAACCTGGGCGGCAAATCTACTGCCGATGCGATTAGCCAAGCCGGCTTTTTTGTTCCCTTCATGAATAACAATTGGGATTTTAAGTTTTCGGGCAGCAAGATACACAGGTAAGGAAACATAGGCCCCAAAGCCAATCACACAATCAACTTTTCTATCTACTAGTAATTTTTGAGCAATTCTTTGAGCAGCTAACATTCTGAAAGGCAATGTGATCATGGTAAGACTAAAATTCCTGGGCAAGGGAGTAGCTGGAATTAAAGAAAGTTCTAAACCCCTTTGTGGAACAAGATTTCTTTCCAAACCTTTATCTGTTCCCACAATAAAGACTTCTACCAAATTATTTAAGTTCTTAATGGCTTTAGCACAAGCTATTGCTGGTTCAATGTGACCTGCCGTTCCACCTGCGGCAAGGGCAATGACTGTCATTTGTTCACTCTTGATGATTTTTTCTTTTTCAAGTCAGCTTTCACAGTCGGTTCAGATCTTAAAACTGCCATTAATACCCCAATTGCAGCCAAGGTAAATATCAGAGAAGAACCACCATAAGAAACCAGCGGTAAGGGCACACCTGTTACTGGAAGCAATCCCAAAACTGCACCAATATTAATTATTGATTGCACCACAATCCAAGCCATGACTGATGTTGCAATCAATTTAGTAAAACGATCGTTTGTTTCTCTGGCTAAAGTTAGCGCCACATAAGCGATGGTGCCAATAAAAATCAAAACAATAATTGTGCCCACTAAACCGATTTCTTCACCAACTACCGCAAAAATAAAATCAGTGTGAGCAGCCGGCAACCAGCCCCACTTTTCTCTACTTGCTCCTAAGCCAATGCCAGTCCAACCACCAGAAGCTAATGCATATTTTCCATGAGTCACCTGCCAACCTGCATCTTGATTCTCAACTGTGGGACTAATCCATGACAAAAATCTTTGGATTCTATAGGTTTCTTGAATCGACAGATACAAGATTGCCAATAACCCAGCCATAGCTGACCAAGTGAATAATTTCATTGGTGCACCGACTGCATAAAATAAGGATAATAAAATTGGGCCAATAATTAAAGTTGTGCCAAGATCTCCTTCAAAAATAACTAATACAGTAATAATTAATCCCACTGGGAATACTGGAATTAATAAATTTTGCCATGTCGTTGTTTTGGATCGAATCTGTTTACTTAGTACTGCTGATCCCCACACAATTAAAGTCAATTTCGCAACTTCACTGGGTTGTAATCTAAAAGGCCCCCACAAACTAATCCAGTTTCTTTGCCCTGCTACCGAAATACCAATACTTGGAATTAGTACCAAAATCAGCAACACAATTGAAATCACCAAAGCCACTACGGACCACTTCAAAAAGAAAACCTTTGGTAATCGTGAAATTGCCATCATCAAAACTACACCGATTGCGGCGAACATTAACTGTCTTAAGAAAATTATGTACTGATTATTGAATTGTTTATATGAAACAGTTGTTGATGCTGACAAAATCATAACCATACCTATAAAAAGTAAACCAAAAGTGGCAATCACTAAAGCGTAATAAAGTTTACCTGAAAGATCTGGTTCTCGTACTGGAATCGGATTTCTAACACCACTTTGCGTAACCATTATTTACTTCCTTGTGTTTTAATAACGGCTTCAGCAAATGCGTTACCGCGTGCCCGGTAGTCCTTAAACATGTCCCAAGAAGCACAACCCGGTGCCAATAAAACTGTATCTCCACTTTGTGCAAACTCGCTAGCAGCAATTACCACATCTAGCATCGCTGCATCATCTGTTCTTTCAATTATTTTTACCGGAATATTTGGTGCAATCATTTTTAACGTTTTAGCAATTAATTCTTTATCTTCACCGAGTAACACTGCAGCTTTCATGTTTTTACTATTTTGTTTAATAAGTTCCGCAAAATCTTGGCCTTTGGCTTGTCCACCAGCAATCCAAATCACGTTTTCATAAGCTTTTAAAGACATTTGCGCAGCATGACAATTTGTGGCTTTGGAATCATCAATGTAGGTAACACCGTTAAATTGGCCCACCGTGGCAATTCGATGCGGTGCGGGGACAAAACTTCGCAAACCATCTCGAACATGAGCTGCTTCCACCCCGTAGGAACGAGCTAGTGCTGCTGCTGCCAATGCATTAGCAATGTTGTGTGGAGCGTTTGGTTGTATGTCATCGACTGCACAAAGTTCCTGAGCATGTGTTTGTCTTTCTTCAAGAAAAGCACGATCAACAATGAAATCTTCCACCACACCAATCATTGACAATCCAGGTAAACCTAAAGTAAAACCAATTGCTCTGGCTCCCTCGACCACATCTGCATCTTCCACCATTTTTTCCGTGACAACATCTTGCACGTTATAGATAGCAGACTTTTGAACTTGGGAATAAACTTTAGCTTTAGTCTTAGCATAATTTTCATATCCATTAAAAAAATCAATGTGATCCGGTGCCATGTTTAACACCACTGCAGAATGTGGTGACATTGATTTAACAAAAGGTAATTGGGGTGCTCCTACTTCAATTGCTAATACATCTGCCGGAATTGGGTCCATCACCGCACTGACAAGTGAGTCACCGATGTTTCCTACAGCAGGGGCTCTTAATCCGGCTGCAGTCAAAATTGAAGACAACATCATCGATGTTGTGGTTTTGCCGTTTGTGCCGGTAATACATAACCATGGAGCAGGGAAATCAAGAGTTCTCAATCTCCAGGCAAGTTCAAATTCTCCCCAAATTTCTATATTTTTTTGTTGGGCTTCATTTATTATTTCTGCACTTGGTCTTACTCCTGGGGATAGTACTAATAAGTTTGTGTTGTTAGGGATTTCACCCTTGTAATCTAAGTAAATTTTGGCACCCAGTATTTCTAAAACTGTGCCATGTTCTTTTTGCTTTTCACCGTTACCGTTATCAATAACAGTTACCTGAGCGCCCACTTCAATTAAGGCATCTGCAGCGGCAAAACCTGCAACTCCTAAACCAACCACACAAGCATTTACTTTGGTCCAGTCACTTTGTCTATGGTGTCGTGACCAATCGATCATGCCCTTACCCAACTTGCGTAAAACAAGGCCAATCCTCCGGCAACTAAAGCACCATGAATAACCCAAAATCGAACCACGATTTGTATTTCTGGCCATCCCAACATTTCAAAATGGTGATGCAGCGGCGCCATCTTAAAAACTCTTCGACCGGTGAGCTTGTAAGAACTAACTTGGAGAATTACTGAAACTGTTACCAACACAAACAAACCTGCTAAGAACGCCATTAGTAATTGAGTTCTAGTCATAATTGCTAAACCTGCAATTGCCCCGCCGATTGCTAATGAACCAGTGTCACCCATAAAAATTTGGGCAGGAGATGTGTTCCACCACAGAAAACCAATGCATGCTCCAGCAACGGCTGCTGCAAACACAGCTAAATCAAGTGGGTCTCTTACGTCATAACAAGTTGCATTTCGGTCAAAAGAACAATTTTGGTTGAATTGAAAAACTCCAATAAGAATGTATGAACCAAGTGTCAATACTGCTGCTCCCGCAGCCAACCCGTCTAAACCGTCAGTTAAGTTAACAGCATTTGTTGCCGCTGTCACTAAAAACCAGACCAATAACACAAAAAGTATTGCTGGTAAAACAATGTTGGTGTCTCTCACAAATGACAAAGCAGTTGATCCTGGAGTTCTACCTAATTCGTCAGGATAATTAAGGGATGCATAACCAAACGCAAAAGCAACAAAAGCTTGACCAAGCAACTTTGTTCTAGCTCGGATGCCGCGACTGTTTTGTTTATAAACTTTTAAGTAATCATCAGCAAAGCCAACGGCTGCTAAACCAAACATTAATGCCAGTGCCATAATTGCTGAAAGTGTTGGCGGTCTCCATAAGATGAAATGCGCCATGCCATATCCAAACAATGTTCCACCAAGAATTGCTAGTCCACCCATTGATGGTGTTCCCACTTTTGCTTGATGTTCTGGGTAATTAATGTTGCCATCAGAAATTCTTATTGCTTGAGAACGACCTCTTCGTCGTAAGAATTTAATTAATAGTGGTGTGGCAAAAAGTGAAAACATCATGGAAAAAACACCAGCAATGATGATCAGCCTCACAAGCCGACCTCCTGATTACTATTGTTAGTTAAATTGTCGCTGAAATCTTGAACTATTGCATTTGCGACTCGCTCGAGTCCGACAGATCTAGATGCCTTTACTAACACCACATCGTTTGTTTGGATGATTTCTTTGGCTTTAACCAAGGCACTGTCGACGCTTTCAACGAACAGTAATTTTCCTGAATATTCATGGGTTAAAAGATAATCATAAATTGGTTTAGCGCCATTTCCGATAACAAGGGTATTTTTGATTTCTAGTTTTTGAATTAGTGCTGCGACTTCTTCATGCAATTGTTTAGAAAGATTTCCCAGTTCCCGCATTTCACCTAAAATAGCAAAAGTATTCTTGTCTTCCCCTATTTGTTTCAGAGTTTTAATCGCTGATTTAGTAGATTCAGGATTTGCATTGTAAACATCGTTAATTACCGTGACGTTATTTTTGCTCTTTTCGATTTGTAAACGCCATTTACTCTTCGGGGTCGCATTTGAGAGCACTTTTGAAATATCCTCAATGGCAATACCTTTTTGTAGGAATGCTGCAGCTGCTGCTAATGAGTTTGAAACTTGGTGAGCCCCAATTAACTTCAAATTTACCAAACTGGTTTTACCTTCATATTCCATTTCATATTGAGCTTGAGCATTTTTATTTAAGATAACATTACTGGCACTGACATTTGATCCTGTTAACCCAAAACTAATAACTTTTGCTTTAGTTTTAAGTTGCGCAAACTGTGGATCTTCTTGATTTAGGATTGCAACATCAGTAGATGTTAAACAGTCAATAATCTCACTTTTTGCCTGAAATATTTTTTCCGGTGAAGTAAAAATTTCAGCATGAGCAGTTCCAATATTTAAGATTATAGAAGTATCTGGTTTTGCTATCTCACATAAGTGTTTGATATTTCCAACTTGCCTTGCGCCCATTTCTAGAATTAAGACCTTGGTATTTTCGTCACATTCTAGAACAGTTTGGGGTAAACCAATTTCATTATTGTAACTACCAATGGGAGCAACTGTTGGTCCAACAAGTTTTCCTAATTCGGCTAGCAAGTCTTTTGTTGTAGTTTTCCCAGAAGACCCTGTTACTGCTACTTTCCACAGATTAGGTAATCTTTGTAAAAGATATTTGGCAAGTTTTCCCAGAGCAATAACAGTGGGCTGATCAACTTCCTTAGAATTACTATTTCCTTGAGTGACAATCAAACTCGCTACACCAGGTATTTCTTTATCCGAAATTACCGCAATCGCTCCTTGCTTAATAGCTTGCGCAGCAAAATCATGGCCATCGACATTTTCACCCTTTATGGCAACGAATAAGTCACCTGGTGAAACTTTCCTCGAATCAATAACAACTTTTCCAGTTACTCTTGACTCTAGATCTGCAAATTTTACTTCGGCTGCTATTGCTGTAGATATTTCTTTAAGGCTCATTGAAATCATGTTTATTTACCAAACTTTTCTTGTAATGCTTCTAATAAATGTTTGGCGTCATCAAAATCATTAATCTGTCCTGCTATTTCTTGGGAAGTTTCGTGACCTTTGCCCAGAACGGCGATTGTGTCATATGGGGAAGAAAGTTTTACAGCTTCTTTGATCGCTTCTGCTCTGTTGGCAATATCTAAAGTTTTAGCTTTATCGCTAATTCCAGTTAAAATAGAGTTTCTTATTTCTGCTGGATTTTCATCTCTAGGATTGTCGTCAGTGATAATTAATTTATCTGCAAACTTTTCACCGGCTGATCCCATGAAAGGTCGCTTCTCAGCATCCCTATTTCCTCCCGCCCCAAGTACCACAATTAACTGGCCTTGAGTTTGATTCTTGAGTGCAACCAAAACATTGTTTATTGCTGCTGGAGTGTGAGCGTAATCAACAATTCCTAGTGCGGCACCAGGAATAACTATTGGTTGCATTCTGCCAGGTATTTGGGTGTCTTTGATTCCATTAATAAAATCTCTTGTATCAATACCAATTTGATCTGCCATAGCAATTACTAAAGCTGCATTATAGGCATTGAATGCACCTGCAAAACCTAAAGTAACTTTGTGAGATTTTTTCCTAGGATCAATTAATTCGAAATAAACATGTCCTAGAGCTGCGGTGATGTCATTGACTCGCCAGTCGTTTTGGACACCACCGCCCAGTGTTACCGCAGGAATTTCCACGTTATCTATTAGTTTCTTACCCCAAATATCTACTTCTGTTATTACAGCTTTGTTAGAGAATTCTTTAGTGAAGAGTTTTGCTTTAGATTCAAAGTAACTATCCATATTCTTATGAAAATCAAGATGGTCTTGACTCAAATTTGTAAACCCAGTACAAACAAATTTTGTGCCATTGATTCTTTCTAAAACAAGTGCATGGGAAGAAACTTCCATTGAAATTGCTTTTGAACCTTTTTCTAAAGCTAAAGCAAACAACGCTTGTAATTCTGGTGCTTCAGGAGTAGTTCTAGTGCTAGGTAAGTTGGTACCCGCAATAGTTATTCCTGCTGTTCCTAATAGCGAAGTAGGAATGCCACATTTTTCTAAACCAGAACGCATTAACCAAGCAGAGGTGGTTTTTCCGTTAGTGCCAGTGATACCAAAAATCTTCAAGGATTCAGAAGGATTACCAAAAACAAAGGAAGATATTTCACCTAGCTGGTGGCGAGGGTTTTCAATACTGATGACTGGGAAATCTGTTTCAACAAGTGCTTTTACCCCTTGTCTGTCTGTTAAAACAGCTACTGCGCCATTTGATTTTGCTTCTGCAACAAAATTTGCACCATGACTATTTTCTCCAGGTAAAGCAACAAATAGATCTCCTGGTTCAACACTTTTTGTATTGAGAGTTATTCCAGTTATTTTTAAATCAGAATTATTTGTTTCAATTTTAAATTTTTGGGCAAGTTCACCTAACGACACAGGCTTGACTCTGGGGCGGGCAAACTTCATTTAAATCACCACTCCACAGGATAGCCCGTGGGCTTTCCATTAGAAGGAGGAATATTTAGTTGCTTTAGGGAATATTGTGCAACTTCCTTGAAAACAGGACCTGCCAACGATCCTCCCCAACGACCATTTCGTGGTTTATGAATTGCCACTGCCACAACAATTTCTGGATTTTCTGCTGGCGCCATTCCAATAAATGAGGCAATCACGTCATTGGAATAACATTTACAAATCGGATCCACAACTTCAGCTGTACCAGTTTTTCCGGCAACTCGATAACCAGGAATTTCTGCCAATGGAGCAGTACCTTCATCTGAAACAACTGTTTCCATCATTTCCCTTAAAGTTTTTGCCGCAGCAACAGACATAACTTCAGTTCTGGTAGTAGGTGCAGAAGTTTGGTATTCACCATTAGGCATTACGTAGCCTTCAATAAGAGATGGATTCATTCTCACCCCATCATTTGCAATAGTTGCATACATACTGGCAATTTGAACTGCGGAAACCATATAGCCCTGACCAAAAGCAAACGTAGGAAAACTTGTGCCAGACCATTTTTCTAATTTAGGTAATCGTCCCTTTGATTCACCTGGAAATTGCATTCCTGTTTCTTGTCCCACCCCAAATTTGGTTAAGTAATCATTAAATTTTTCTGCCCCCATTAATTCGGCTGCTTGAATTGTTCCAATGTTGCTCGATTTTGCAAGCACACCAGTCATTGTTAATTTCAAAGTTGGATGCGGCTCACTGTCGTTGAAAGTTTTACCATTTCGTTTCAACACCGGAGGGATAGTAAAAGGAGTTGTAGGGCTTGCTACACCTTCGTTTAACAATCCTGCCATCGTCATTACTTTTGCTGTTGAACCTGGTTCATATGCATCAACTAATGCGTGATTCACCGTTACCCCTGGTTGAGCTTCACTGGGATAATTGGCATCAAAAGTTGGATAAGTTGCTAGCGCTAAAATCTTTCCGGTTTTAGGTGAAATTGCTACAAGTGTGCCGCTATCTGCTTGTGCAAACTGTACTCTGGCAGCCAAAGATTGTTCGGCAACAAATTGCAAATCTCTATCTATTGTTAAACGTATTCCCATTCCTGGAACAGATTTTTTCTCTGAAGCAATACCTGAAGGAAGTGGTCTACCTCCTGCACTTATTTCAACTGTGACTTCACCTTGAGAACCAGCTAATTCACTTTCAAATCCATATTCCAAACCAGCTAAACCTTTGCCCTCCCCACCTACAAAACCAATTGTGCTAGCAGCAAGGGTGTTAGATGGATAAATTCTTTTTGTTGTTTTCTCACTAAAAATTCCTGGTAGTTTTAATTGCTTTAATTTGTTCCATTGTTCTGGAGTGATTTTTTTCAAAACATAATTGAATCTTCTCTCCCCAGTTAATTCAGGAATTAAAGTAGTAATATCTGCACCGGTTACTTGAGAGATAGCATTTGCGGTGGCAACGGGATCAGTAACCATTGTTTGATCAACTGTGATGTCTCTGGCATCCACAGTAATTGCTAGTGGAGCGCCATTTCGATCAGTTATTTCACCACGTTGTGCTGGCAGAATTAATGTTCTCGTTCTTTTTTCAGCAGCAGCTGCAGCCAATCTTGGTGCATCTAGTGCTTGTAATTGGAAAAGTCTTAACCCAAAAATTGATAAAACAATTAAACAGAAAGCTAAAGCTCCGCGCATTCTGCGCGGACTAGTTTTAAGTTTGATTACTTCGTTTGGATTCATGGTGTGCTCATTTGGGTAACAACATTTGGATCTGGTTGATTAAGGACCGGGTCGACCCCTGCACCAATTAGTCGACCATCTCTTAAATCAATGAATGCAGAACCCGGATTTGGAATCATGCCAATTTCAATCGCACGCATTTTAAGAATTTCTGGTGATTCCATGCGTGACACATTTTGTGCCAACATTTCGTGCTCATCAGCTAAGACAATTGATTTGTTCTGTAATTCTTGAATCTCATATTGTCCTTGCGACAACAAAGTGTTGACGAATAATCCGCCCAACATTCCTAAAAGTACAATTCCTGAAACAATTAATCCGAATCCAACAGCAGCAATTTGTTTCGGTGTTACCTGAGGGTTACTAAGTGATATTGGAGCAACACTCATGCTGCCACCTCCACTCTTTGCGCAACTCTTAATCGAACTGAAGTGGATCGGGGGTTAGACACAATTTCGGCATCACATGCTTGTTCGGCTTTTCTGTTAACTAATTCAAATGGGGCTTTTTTCTTAGATAGCAGTATTGGTAAACCAGGAAGTGCATCGATAACTGAAGATTGTTCCTTGAAGGCGTTCTTAACAATTCGATCTTCTAGGGAATGGTAAGACAAAACCAGAATTCTTCCACCAACCATTAAAGCTGCCATAGCTTGCGGGATAGCTTTTTCTAAAATTTGTAATTCGTTATTGACAGCAATTCTTAATGCTTGGAAAGTTCTTTTAGCTGGGTTTCCGCCAGTTCTTCGAGCTGGTGCAGGAATTACATCTTTTATAAGTTCTACTAATTCAAAAGTGGTAGTCCAGGCTTTATTGCTTCTTCTTTTAACCAATTCTTGAGCAATTCGTTTAGCAAACTTTTCTTCACCATAGGTACCTAAAATATAAGTCAAATCTTTCACATCATATGAATTTAAAATATCTGCAGCTGTTAATGAATCATTGGCATTCATTCTCATATCAAGTGGAGCATCATGAGAGTAAGAAAAGCCACGATTAGTTTCATCTAATTGAATCGAAGAAACCCCTAAATCCAATAAAACTGCATTAACTTTTCTGCCAGCTAACACTTTTTCAATTTGGTCGTATGTTTCATTAACAAATTCAACGCGACTGGCAAGTTCGCCTAGTCTTTGTTTGGCTCTTTCGATTGCAATTGGATCTCTATCAATACCAATAATTTTTAAATTGGGGAATTCTTTTAATAATGATTCTGTGTGACCAGCTAAACCAAGAGTGCCATCAATTAAGAGAGGGTTTGCAACATTTAGTGCAGGGGCAAACATTTCGATAACACGATCGCGCATCACAGGTATGTGTTGTTCTTGCAAAGACTTTTCAGCCATTTACTGTTTCCCCTTCCCCTTAACATTTCGGCTTTGCGTTTCACCGAGGTCCCCCTCTGCAAACATTGCTTCCGGCTTCGGGGAAGAAAGTCGGCGGACAATAATTTGCAGAGAGAGGCCTCAAGCGAAACGAAAAATAACTTCGTTTAACTCATCTAGCTTCTAAAAGATTCCTGGCACCACCTCTTCGGCAGTTGCAGCAAACTTTGGTTCAGCAACAGCTAAATATGTTGACCAAGCTTTTGGATCCCAAATTTCAACAGTGGTATCAGCACCAACCACGATTACGTCACGTTCAAGTCGGGCATATTCTCTTAATGGTGTTGGCAAAGTAATGCGACCTTGTTTATCTATTTGGTCATCAAAAGCAGATGAAAAGAAAACTCTTAAATAACTTCTAACGCGCGCATCATTACGAGATGCTTCACGTAAACGTTGAGCATAAATTTGAAATTCACTAGCTGGCCACATCACAACTGAGAGATCTTGACCTTTAGTTAAGACCACGTCGTTTGAGAAACCATCCCGAAATTTTGCGGGCAGCACTAATCGACCTTTGTCGTCTAGCCGTGGGGCATGAGTGCCCAAAAACATGAGGCCTCCCCTTTGTTTCTAGATCCCCAAGCGCTCGATCAGCCTCTGGCCGAGTCGCCAAAACACCCCTTGCAGGTGTCACGCCCACAATAC